>JAICUM010000083.1 GCA_025935855.1 Pirellulales bacterium
ACCTATCGAGGAGAAGGTGCTGGGATTCTCTGGATTTACACTTAAGGCCAACCGCAATAAGTCTTCAGCCTCGTCATTACGGCCAAGCGTCTTCAAAGTTTCCGCACGCAAGATCAGCGACTCTTCGTAGTTTGGATCCAATTCAAGAGCGGCAGCAGTCGCTGTAAGCACAGCTGCCAACCGCTCTCTAGCGTGATGCGCCATGGCCAGTTCTTGAAAGAAGAGTGGCGACGGTGCGAGGCGAATTGCTTCATTGATGGCCACAATCGCGCCGGACAAATCGCCTTTTCGCCTGGCAATTTTCGCCAAAAGATAATGAGAATGTGCAAACTCGGGATCGAGTCCAATCGCGTCACTTATCGCGACTTCTGCTTCCGCAAGTTCTCCTAAATTGAGCAGAGAGGCTGCAATATTTGCACGCGACGCCGCACAATTAGGATTGTCAGCGAGTTCCCGCTGATATTCCGCGATCGCTGCCCGGTAGCGCTTTAGAGCAAACAACGCCCGCCCGCGCTCAAAGTGTTCTACCATCGACCTGCGCTAAGCCGCCTTCTGATGCTTCAGAATGTCGTCGTACGCCGCCCTGTTTGAAATGCGGCGCTTAACTCCGCGCCGTCTACGCCTAGCAGAAGCGCCGTTCATCAAACGTTCACGTCAGAAACCGACGGCTGCGTGAACATGTCAGAGCCGGAGATCGAAACGGATGCACTCGGTACGGGCGGCGGTGCAATTGTCGCCCCCGGCAACCGGGCCAGCAATTCTGCCCGATGGCGGCACAAAATCGCCGTCAGCTCGTCGTCGTCAATGTAGCCCAGGCCGCGATCGAGATGCGCTTCCCCTAAGAATCCAAGATGGGCCATAAGTTGCCCCAACCTCACGTCTGGCGATAGCGACCAAACTTCGGCCAAGAGGGCCAACATCGCAGCTTGGTTTTCGGATGTGGTCACATCACGTCTCCTATTTTGGGGAGGCGAGCGCCATCATAGGGAACCTTACCGACCACCTCGACGCGGAGAAGAGAGCCGGGCGCCAGCTTGGCGATGCGCGTGGCGCGTGTAACGCCATTATACACGATCAACTCCCCATCGGCTCCCTCGTACACCTATGGAGGCGGCATCCCGTCAGCCGAACGCCCATAAGCCGAGATTTGCCGTTGCAACTTGCCCGGGTCGGCGCCTTGGGGACGTGAGGGCGGGACTCGTAGCTCACGCGGGTCGACATCTCGAAACTCTGCCATGGCGCTATCGACAAATTGAAAATGATCTACGACAGCTTCAAATGCTTCAAAATATCGTCGTACACGCCCCCCTGGTTCGAATACAGCGCATAGTTCCGCGCCGTCGCGAACCATTCGCGCGTTGATGGCTTCACCTGCCCGGCGGCCGCCGCCAGGTCTTTCGTCCGCAGCGGCTCCAGCTTGCCCGACTTCATCGCGTCGCGCAGCTTCGCCTCGACGGCCATGTCCACGACCGCCTTCAGGTCGGCGCCCGAGAAGTGCTCGGTCTTCTTGGCGATCGCCTCGAAGTCAACTCCATCCGCAGGCTTTCCCGCGAGCATCAGCCGTACGATCGCGGAGCGCGCTTCGCGGTCCGGCGGCGGCACGAACAGAATCCGATCGAAGCGGCCCGGCCGTCGAAATGCGTTGTCCAGATGCCACGGGGCATTCGTGGCGGCAAGAATCAGCAGCCCTTCGTTGGACGCATCCACGCCGTCCAGTTCCGCTAGGAACTGGTTGATCAAATGCCGTCCGGCCGTATGCCGCATGTCGGCCCGGCTGGCGCCTAGCGCGTCCACTTCGTCGAAGAACAGCACGCAGGGCTTGTTCCGCCGCGCCTGTTCGAACAGCTCGTGCAGGTTCCGCTCGCTGCTGCCGATCCACATGTCCAGCACGTCGCTAATGCCGACGGCCAGAAATCCGGCCTTCACCTGCCCGGCGGTCGCTCGCGCGAGAAATGTCTTGCCGCACCCCGGCGGCCCATACATGAGGATGCCGCCGCCGATCTTCTTACCGTACGCCTGGAACAGCTCCGGCTGCTCCAGCGGCAGAATGATCTTCATCCGGATTTCTTCTTTGACCGCATCCATGCCGCCAACTTGGTCGAAGGCGATGGTCGGCCGCTCGACGTCGAACTCCTCCGGGCCGGCAGGCAGCTCGCCGGCCGGCTGGCGGAGGCGACCCTCGTCGTCTTCCTCGCTAAAAGGACGGGCCGCCGGGCCGATTCCCAGTTCGCGCGCCAGCTCCGCGTCGGCCGCTTCCGGGTCGATCGCCACCGCCTCGCGGTACTGGTGGGCCGCCCGCTGCGGCTCGCCCGCCCTGAGCAGGAGCTTGGCGTGCAGCAAGCAGGCCCCGGCTGGCGGATCGCTCTGCTTGATCAGGTCTTCAACGATCACCAGCGCCGCCGAGTTTTTTTGCTGCTGGTAAAAGGCCTGCGCCAACCCCAGCTTCAGCCCCACGTGGCGCGGCGCGACCGCCAGCGCCTCGCGATAGGCCGCCTCGGACTCGTCGAACCGCCCGAGCTTCAGCAGCATCAGCGCCAGGTGCTCATTCAGCGGCACATTCGTCGGAGAAACCCGCAAGGCTTCCCGCAACGCGTTAATGGTGTCGTCGGAAGGAATCATCTATTTCGAACGATTGCGTCAGCGTGGAAAAGGTTCAGCTTAGCCCGCCGCCTTCAGGCCGGCAAAGCTTGGTAAATGCCGCCGAAATCGACGCTTGCCGCGCCTTGGAAACGGCCCTGTGTGGCTGCAACCAGACCTTTTTTGGCAAATTGGGTCGAGGACTGGGACCTGCGGCGTCCCGAGAGTTGAGCTTACTTGCATCGAGCGAGCGCGAGCCTCGATTGAGCCCTCCCAATCGCAAAAGCTCCGGCCTCAGCCCCTTTCCGCAGGTTCAAATATGGAGGCTGCCCCGGATTTTGCTCCCTTTGTGGCTGGGCAGGCATCCCGCTAGAATGGGGTGCTGGCCTGAACGCGTTCCAACACGGTGTCGCCAGGGGCCAGATGGCGCCGTTACGGCCATCCGCATCGTTTGGAGACTTGAAGACGTGCAGCTCAGCATCACCGCCCGGCATGGGCATCTGACCGAGGCCAGCCAGGCCAAACTGCGCGCCAAGCTGGAGAAGCTAGGCCGAATCTTTGAACGGCTGATGTCTATCGAACTGGTGGTCGATCTCAGCGATTCCCAGAAGCCAAAGGTTGACCTGAAAGTCTCCGCCGAGCACAAGCACGATTTCGTCGCCCATGAACAGGGCGAAAACTTATTAGGCGTCGTCGAGGCCGCCATCGAAAAGATCGAACAACAGCTCCGCCGTTATAAGGAACGCGCCGTCGAGCGCCATCGAAACCACGACCTGCGGCGGCAGGATACCACCGCCCCGGCGCCGGTCGACGTGGCGGACGTTGAAGAAGAATAAATCCAATGGCCAGCGAAGGGCATGCCGCCGCAATCGTGGCGTCGCCGGCGATTGTGGAACCAAATAATTGAAGGATGTTTCGAGAATGAAGTTCGTCGATTTCATTAGCCGCGAGGCGATTCGCACCAACGTCGAGGCGGATTCCAAAGAAGATGTCATCCGCGTCATGGCCACGTCCCTCATGGAAGCCGGCAAGATCGCCCAGGATCAGTTTCAGGGCATCGTGGACGCCATCCTTAAACGCGAAGAGCTTGGCAGCACCGGCATCGGCCGCGGCGTCGCCGTCCCGCACACCAAGCACCCCAGCGTGCATGAACTGGTCGGCGCGGTCGCCGTCAGCGAAGAAGGCGTGGACTTCGACAGCCTCGACGGCGAGAAGGTCCACCTGCTCTTCCTGCTGATCTCTCCGCCCGATCGCCCCGGCGATCACCTGCGGGCCCTGGAAAACATTTCTCGCCAACTGCGCGACGACACCTTCTGCCGTTTCCTGAAGCAGAGCAAGCAGCCCGCCGACGTCTGGCAACTGCTCGAGGAGGCCGACAACAACCAATTCGGATCGTGAAAAGGAAAGGCCGTCAGCTATTAGCCATTAGCTTTTAGCCAGAACTAGATGAAAAGCGACACTCGTGCTTTTCTGGCTAACAGCTAACAGCTAATAGCAAAAAAAAATGTCCTCGCCCGTCGCACAACGCGTCGTCATCGTGAACGACAAAGATCCGCTCGGCCTGCACATCAGGCCGGCCGAGCAGTTCGTGCGGCTGGCCATGAAGTTTCCCTGTGAGATTGAAGTCGTTCGAGAAAACCTGCGCGTCGATGGCAAGAGCATCATGCACATGCTCACCCTGGGAGCCGATCCCGGGACCGAGCTGATCATCGAAGCTCGCGGCGAAAACGCCGAAGCTGCCGTCGCCGCGCTCGCGCGTTTTATCGACAACGGCTTCGTGAACGACGAGTCAACATGCCAAAGCGAAGGCTAAGAATCTCGACGCGCCGGCGCCGGGCCGCTCGGTCCAATCGGAAGCCGTACATCGAACGTTCACCCCGCTCTGGCAGCCGAGTTTAACCAAGCGCCTGGCAACACCACTGTCAGGCGACGAGCAAATCACCGTTGGTGAGTGGACCGCCCCACGGGCGCTCAAGAAGGAGCGACGCCCATGCTTCGAGCAGGCCCAAACGGCCGCCAAGCGCGGGTGTCCTGGATGATCTCCAGGCCCGATGAACCTCCGCTCGCCTTAGGATGAAACGCGGCCGTGCGCCGCGACTTGCTCTTCGCCGCAGTCACTGCGCGGGCGCCCGACAACAGCGAGGGCGCGCATTTGGAACGCCTGCAAGGCATTGCCGTTTCGCCCGGCGTGGCGATCGGCGAGGCCCTCATTCTCGATAACGAGGGATTCCGCATCCCCCGGCGGTTCGTCCAGCGCGACGCCGTCGAGGCCGAGCTCGCGCGCCTCACCCTGGCCGTCGAAGCCGCCGCCGCCGAGGTGGACCGCAACCGCGTCCGAGTCGCCGCTGAACTGGGCGACGAATACGCCGCCATCTTCTCCGCCCACCTCCAGATGCTCAACGATCGGCGCCTCCGCCAGGAGCTGGAGGACATGATCCGCACCCGGCACTATTCGCCGGAATACTCCGTCAGCCGCGCCCTCGGCAAATACGCCAAGGTCTTCCAGTCGCTCGACGGCGAGTACATGGCCGAGCGCGCCAACGACATCTTCGACATCCAGAAACGCCTCCTGCGGCACCTGCTCGGCTCCTCGCGGCAGGAGCTCGCGCAAGTCACCTCGCCGGTGCTGGTGCTCGCCCACAATCTCACGCCCAGCGAAACGGCCAATCTCAATCCGCAGTTCGTCATGGGCCTGGTCACCGAAATCGGCGGCCCCGGCAGCCACACCGCGATCGTCGCCGAAGGCCTCGGCATTCCCGCGGTCGTCGGCGTCGGCCACTTTCTCACCGACGTCTCCGGCGGCGAAACGGTCATCATCGACGGCGACCAGGGTCTCATTATCCTCCACCCCGACGAGGAAATGCTCGCCCGCTATCGGCACGAAGTCGAAGAGCAGCGCACCCTCGCCGCCAAGCTCGAAACCCTCCGCGATCTACCCGCCGAAACCACCGACGGCGTCAAAGTCACGATGCTGGGCAACATCGAGTTCCCCGCCGAGGTGCAGCAGTGCGAGGAACGAGGCGCCGACGGCATCGGCCTCTATCGCACCGAGTTTCTCTACCTCGGCCGCGACGACGATCCGCCTGAAGAAGCCCACTTCGCCGCCTACCACGAAGTCGTCCAGGCCATGCACGGCAAGCCGGTCGTCATGCGAACGCTCGACCTCGGCGCCGACAAAATGCGCACCATGCCGAACCCTGAGGACGAGCGCAATCCGTTCCTTGGCCTCCGCAGCATCCGACTCGCCCTGCGAAACCGCGATCTGTTCCGCGTGCAACTCAGAGCCATCCTGCGGGCCAGCGCCCATGGCACGATCCGGCTGATGTTTCCGCTTATCAGCACTTTGCTCGAATTGCGGCAGGCCAAAATGGTCGTCGCCGACGCGATGGAGGACCTCGACGAAGCCGGCATTCCTTTCGACCGCAATATCCAGGTCGGCATGATGGTAGAAGTCCCTTCGGCCGTTCTGATGATGGATCGCTTCGCCGAAGAATCCGACTTCTTCAGCATCGGCACGAACGACCTCATTCAATACTGCCTGGCCGTGGACCGCAGCAACAAGGACGTCGCCAACCTCTACACAGCCGCCGACCCCGCGGTGATCCGTCTGATCGACATGGCCGTCAAAACGGCCAACGCCCACGGCCGGCCCATCAGCATGTGCGGCCAGATGTGCGGCAATCCACTGTACACGATGCTGCTGCTGGGCATCGGCCTGCGATCGCTCAGCGTCACGCCGGCCGCCATCCCCGAGGTGAAGCGCGTCTGCCGCAGCGTGTCGATACCGCAGTGCGAGCGCGTCGCCGCCCAAGTCCGCACGCTCGAAACCGCGCGCGATATCAAAACCTACCTGAAAGAAGAACTCTCAAAAGTATTCCCAGAATTCCCCGTCTAAAGTAGCGGCGGCTTCCAGCCGCCGAGTCCCGGAACAGCCACTCGATTCATCATTAACAATGAAACTACCCTCCGGACCACCGCGAACCAAGCGCCGCCAACCCGCGGCCATTTCGCGCGCCTCCGGGCCACCCCACTCACGACGCCGAGCGAGTTTCTTTTCAACGCCCGCGGCGCCGCCAGACACAAGAAAGAGAATCCATGAAGCAGGAGATGCTGATCAATGTCGCGCAGCCGGAAGAATGCCGGATCGCGATCGTCGAAGATGGAGTGCTTGAAGAGCTCTACATCGAGCGAAGCAGCCAGGACAACTACGTCGGCAACATTTACAAAGGCAAAATCGTTAACCTCGAGCCCAGCATTCAGGCCGCGTTCGTCGATTTCGGCGTCGGCCGCAACGGCTTTCTGCACATCAGCGACGTCGAGCCCCAATACTTCCGCCAGGGCGGCTTCGACCCCGACAAGCCGATCATGCCCAACGGCTCGCAGCGCGGCGACGAGCATGACGAGCACGACGTACACGGCGACGAGGAGGACGAGCTCGAAGAAGTCGGCGAAAACGGCCGCGCCATTCGCCGCCAGGGCGGCAGCCGCACCGCCCAGCGCCGCACCCGTCCCGGCGTCCGCCCGCGCATCAAGCCCCCGATCCAAGACATCTTCCGCCGCGGCGACGAGGTGCTCGTCCAGGTCATCAAGGAAGGCATCGGCACCAAAGGCCCCACGCTTTCCACCTACATCAGCATTCCCGGCCGCTATCTCGTGCTGATGCCTGCGCTCGGCCGGATCGGCGTCTCGCGCAAGATCGAAGACGACGACGCCCGCCGCCGCCTGCGCGACATCCTACGCGAGCTCAATCCGCCCAAGGGCCTCGGCTTCATCGTCCGCACCGCCGGCACCGACCGCACAAAGAAAGAGCTTTCGCGCGACCTCGCGTACCTCGTCCGCCTCTGGAAGGTCATCGTCCGTCGCATCAAAAAGGCCGCCGCCCCCTGCGACATCTACGAAGAAAGCGACATGATCATCCGCACCATTCGCGACATCTTCACCGCGGAGGTGGACGGCATCTACATCGACCGATCCGAAGCCTACGAGCGGGCCAAGGAGTTCCTGCAAATCGTCATGCCGCGCTATGTCGGCCGGCTTCAGTTGTACGAGGGCAAGGAGCCGCTGTTCCACAAGTACAAGCTCGACGACGAGATCGCCCGCATCAACCAGCGTAAAGTCCCGCTGCGCGGCGGCGGCTCGCTTGTCATCGATCAGACCGAGGCGCTCGTCGCCATCGATGTCAACAGCGGCAGCTTCCGCACCGACGGCGGCGCCGAGGAATCGGCCTTTCAGCTAAACCAGATCGCCGCCCGCGAAATCGCCCGCCAGCTACGCCTCCGCGACCTCGGCGGCGTCGTGGTGAACGACTTCATCGATATGCGAAAGGACCGCCATCGCCGCATCGTCGAACGCACGCTCCGCGACGCCGTTCGTCGCGACCGCGCTCGCACTAAGATCCTTCGCACCAGCCCCTTTGGCCTGATCGAGATGACCCGCCAGCGCATCCGCCCCAGCCTGAAGCGCAGCGTGTACAAGGAGTGTCCCGCGTGCGGCGGCTCCGGCCTCGTCAAGAGCGCCGAAAGCATGGCGATCGAGGTCGTCCGCAAGCTGATCATGTGCGCTCAAATGCCGAACGTCGCTCGCGTCGCCGTCACCGTCGAGGAAGAGGTCGCCAGCTACATCAACAACCGCAAACGCCGCGAGCTCACCCGGCTTGAAGACGAGCACAACGCGCAGGTTCTCGTGATCGGCCGCGAAGACCTCTCGCCCGAGTACCTGAAGTTCGAGTGCGAAGACGCCAACGGCCGAGAAGTCCGCGTGGAAGACATATAGCCCGGCCATCCTGGCCGGACGCGCCGCATTCCGGCGGGACGCAATGCCCCACACCCGCAACGGAGGTAACGCCACGTTGGCCCAACAAGATGCAAACGATGGAGCGTCCGACAATAGCGTCACCATCACCGAAACCTCGCCTTGGCGCAGTGAAGACGTCTGGGCGATCTGGTTGGGCTGGGCCGTGCTGGCGATCGCCCTGTTGGCGACTTGGGCCGCGACAATGTCCGATGGTCCAGGTTCCTCCGCCGCTCGAAATCCACTCACCCCGTGGCTCTCGGAACTGGGCTCCTGGACGGACAATCCGCTGGACGCCTTCCGGCTGAAGTCCGGCCGCAGCGCCCTGCCGGGCATCCTCGGCGCCTTCGTCGCCTGCGTCGTTCTCTTCAGCGTTGGCTTGGCCGGCATGAAGGAGCGCGTCCGCGATTTTCCCTCCGCGTTTGCCGTCGTGTTTCTGCTCGCCGTCTTTTCCTACCTTCTCGCGGGCCAGGAGGTCGTCCGGCAATACAACCTCGAATACGCCCTCTGGGCGCTCGTCGTCGGCCTCATGATCAGCAACACCGTCGGCACGCCCCAGTGGCTTCGCCCCGCGGTGCGCACCGAGTTCTACATCAAAACCGGCCTCGTGCTGCTCGGCGCCGAAGTCCTCTTTCACAAGCTGCTCTCGCTCGGCCTGCCCGGCGTGTTCATCGCCTGGCTCGTCACGCCCACTACCCTGATCCTCACCTATCTGTTCGGCCAGTACGTGCTCCGCATGGAGTCCAAGTCGCTGAACATCGTGATCAGCGCCGACATGTCGGTGTGCGGCGTGTCGGCCGCCATTGCCACGGCCGCCGCGTGCCGCGCTAAGAAGGAAGAGCTGTCGCTGGCCGTCGGGTTATCGCTCGCGTTCACCGCGATCATGATGGTCGTCATGCCGCCGATTATTCAAAGCCTCAACTTGGGCCCCGTCCTGGGCGGCGCTTGGATCGGAGGCACGATCGATTCGACCGGCGCCGTGGCCGCCGCCGGCGGCATGTTATTCCCCCCCAACACCGTCGAAGGCCAGACCGCCGTGACCGTGGCCGTCACGATCAAGATGATCCAAAACATCCTGATCGGCGTCGTCGCCTTCGCCGTGGCCGTCTATTGGGTGACCCGTGTCGAGCGCAGCGAGTCCGGCCAGCGCCCCAGCCTGATGGAAATCTGGCGCCGCTTTCCGAAATTCGTACTCGGCTTCGTCGCCGCCTCGCTCGTCTTCTCGATCCTCGTGACGAGCAGCTCCGCAGGAGAAGCCATCGCCGGCGCCGCGACCGCCACCTCGAAAACGCTCCGCGGCTGGTGCTTTTGCCTCGCGTTCGTCAGCATCGGCCTGGAGACCAACTTCCGCGAACTGGCGAAGTTCTTCGCCGGCGGCAAGCCGCTCATCCTCTACGTCTGCGGCCAGACGCTCAATCTCGCCCTGACGTTTACCATGGCGTGGCTCATGTTCGAAAAGGTCTTTCCCAATGCCGCAACCGCGCTCGTCAAATAACCGCCGCCGCGGCTGGCGTCGCCTGACGCTGTGGCTGGCGGCCATTGCCATCGCCTGGCTCATCGTCCTACCGGCGGTGGCCCGAACGCACGCCGTCCGCGAGGCCATCGAGCGGAACGACTCGCTCGGAGTGAACCCCACCGCCAAGTTCTATAGCGAGCTGCCCGGCATGCCGCGGGTGAATCACCGTATCGAATCGATCGTCGAGCAAAACCACCAGGCATTTTGGCACGTCTCGTCCGAGAGAAAGCGCTGAGTTTAGAAACGGCGCCCAGCTTAGTCGCGTACTCAAGGCGCCGACATGCGATGCTCCTCATTCGCATCGGCGTTCCCCATAAACGCACGAAAGTTCAAATTTGTTGATCGGAGATGCGGACTGTGCAATAGTGTGCTTGGCCGCAATAGCTCCCTCGGCAGTCGTGCCATTTCATTCGGTTCGCAGGATACTTGTCTATGCGCCGTACTTCTTTTGCTCGCCGGCTTGGTGTGGCGCCCGTCGAATCTGCAAGGCGCGGCCGTTTGCTGCGCGTCGAGCACCTCGAAGATCGTCGAATGCTCGCCGGACGCGCTGCTGACGCGGTCAATGCCTTCGGGTTTGATGTGTTCGCACAGATGCAGCGTGAACAGGGAAACCTTTTCTTCTCGCCGTTAAGCGTCGCTACTTCGCTTGCGATGACCTACGCCGGCGCCGCGGGCCAAACCGCGGCGGAGATGGAACAGGTGCTCCACCTCGGTTCGGCATCCGGCATTCACGATGCCTTCGGGCAACTCCTGGACTCGTTGAACTCGCACTCGTCGTTCTCGGGTCCACTTATCGTCTCAGCCAATGCCATTTGGCCTCGGACCGGAGCGCCGGTCCAGTCACAGTTCCTCTCCACCATTCAGAGCGACTATGGCGGCTATGTGCAGGCACTTGACTATTCCAACCCGGACGCTGCCGAGGACGTCATTAACTCCTGGGTGGCGAATCACACCCTCAACACAATTCAGGACCTAGTCAAAGATCTCACTCCAGCCACCGTCATGGTGCTGACCAATGCTCTTTACTTCAAGGCGCTTTGGCAAAATGCGTTTGACCATAGATGGACCTCGCTTGGCACGTTTACGCGCGGCGACGGTACTACGATCACCACGCCGACGATGGCGACGCAACTTCAATTCGGCGCGATGACGACCATTGATGGTTTCAGGGTGTTGGAAATGCCGTTCAAGCCCGGCACGGCTGGCGCGGACATGTCCGCCGTGTTCGTCCTTCCCCCAACCCGATCCGGCGAAGACCTTTCTCCGCAAGTTTATTCCCAGATCGATGCTTGGCTGGACGGCCCGCAGTCCACGACCTTCCTACAATTCGATTTGCCAAAGTTCAAGACGGAAGTCGCAACCAATTTCAACGATGTTTTGGCGGGGCTGGGCATGCCCTCGGCGTTCGACCTCGACACAGCAAATTTTTCGGCCATGATGCCTGGCCAGATAGCGATCGACAAAGTCTTTCACAAAGCCACCCTTGAGTTTACCGAAGAAGGGACCGTGGCTGCGGCGGCGACACAAGTCAGTCTGGCGCTTTGCTTGGCCAAAGGAACGCCGGTGCTCACCCCTGCCGGTGAAAAGCCCATCGAGCAGCTCCGTCCCGGCGATTTCGTCCTGGCCCGCGACGAAGGCAACCTAGAAGGCGATGTGCGGCCGAAACGCGTCGAGGCCGTCAGCAGCAATGTCGGCGTCGTGCTGGAAATTCACGTTCGCGGGCAGATCATTCGCGCGACGGCCAACCACCCATTCTTCGTCAAGAAGCGCGGCTGGACGACGGCTGAGGAAATTCGCGCCGGCGACCTAGTGTTGACTCATTCTTCCGGATGGCTTGCCGTCGATGAAGTCAAAAACCCCAATGCGACCGTGAATGTGTATAACCTTCGGGTGGCCGATGACCGCACCTATTTCGTCGGCTCCGCCAAATGGGGCTTCGCGGTCTGGGTGCATAACGATGCCTGCATTCCGGAATTCGACTTGAACCGCGAGTTCGACGTCATCATTCGCGACAACGCCACGTCGACAATTCTGTTCATGGGACGTATCAGCGACCCATCGCAGTTACAGAACTCGGTGTCACCGACCTTCGTCGCCCCAAACGCGGATTTCGACGGTAATCTGCGCGTCGATGGTCAAGACTTTCTCGCATGGCAGCGCGGATCGGGAAAACTGAATGGCGCCGCCGCTGACAGCGGCGACGCCGACCGTGACGGCGACGTCGATCGAACGGATTTAGGCTATTGGCGCGCCGGGTTCCGCCCGGCGTACCGGCCGCCTTCAATGGTGCTCCTCCCCGCGGCGACGAATCCGCTGTCGCAAGACAAGCCGTCATCTGAACCCCCGTCCGCAGACATACGTGACATGGCCCTGGTGCTGACTTGGGCGGTCTACGACTCACAGCCCGACAACGTCCAACTCACTGATAACTCTCAGCTAACCGAGGCCCAGCTTGCGGACGATCTGTTCGATCCGACTTTCAAGGA
>JAICUM010000722.1 GCA_025935855.1 Pirellulales bacterium
CCGCAGGCGCCGCCCATGCGTTTGGTGACACAGCCCACTTCGTGCATACCACGGCCGAGCATCTCGGCGACGACGGCTTGGATTTCGGTAGGGTTCTGCGTCGAGGAGTGGACGACCATTTGGCCGTCTTCGCCGGGACAGGCGATGGCGGCTTGCGACTCGAGGTAAAACTGCTCCTGGCCGCCGATGTGGAGCTCGCCGGTGAGGCGGTGCGCGGCTCTGGAAACTTCGTCCTCGATATCGCCGCCGCGGGCGATGCGTTTTTCGACGTTGAGGAACCGCTCTTGGCGAATCGCTTCTTCGATCGTGAGGATCGGCTGGTGCTCGGCGTAAGACAGTTTGATAGCCGCTAGGCCGCAAGCGAGGGCTTCGTGGGTTTCGGCGGCGATGAGGGCGATGGGTTGGCCGACGTAGAGCAAGTCGCCGTCGGCGAGGAAAGGTTCGTCGGCGGCGAGGGGGCCGAACATGTTGTGGCCGGGGACGTCGGCGGCGGTGTAGATGGCGAGGACGCCGGGGACGGCGGCTGACGCTGAAGCGTCAACGCCGGTGAGCGTACCGCAGGCGATGGGGCTGGGGACGTAGCCGACCAGCAGCTCGCCGTGCATGGCGGGCATGTCGTCGATGTAGAGCGCCTGGCCGGTGACGTGGCCGACGGCGGAATCGTGCGGAATGGGTTTGCCGACGGAAGGCATTTTCGAATGGCGGAATTCGGATTGCGGAATGCGGAATGTTTTGCCGCGAATCGCGCGAATCAGCGCGAATCGACGAGAATGTTTAAGGTCTGGTCAATATCTATCCTTATTCGCGCTGATTCGTGTGATTCGCGGCAAAAGAATCTATCTTCTTTGCGTCTTTGCGTGAGTCCTCTTAATTCTATGCGGTTACGAGATCGGGTTTTGCTTGGTAGAAAAACTTCAAAAAAATGTTTCTTGTGAGTTGGCGGCGGTAGGCGGCGCTGCCGCGGACGTCGGTGATGGGGGTGATTTCTTGGGCGGCGAGATTGCCGGCGGCTTGTAGGGTTTCTTCGGTGAGGGGTTTGCCGATTAAGAACTGTTCTGTTTGGCGGGGGCGGAGGACGGTGGGGGCGACGCCGCCGAGGGCGATGGCGGCGCGCGAAATCACTGGCTCGTCGTAGCTGGCGTCGAAAATCCCTCCCCTGGCCCCTCGGCGCCACGGCCCCTCTCCGACCTTCGAGGGAGGGGGATTTAGCCGCAAGCGGATGGCGGCGGTGAAGCCCGAGATGTCGAGGTCGCGGCGGCGGGAGATTTTGTAGAGCTGCAGCAGTTCGCCGGGGGCTGGGAGGGGGATGCGGATTTGGGTGATCAGCTCGCCGGGTTGCAAAGCGAGTTGTTTGTAACCTAGATAAAAGTCGTTGATGTTGATTTCTCGGGTGGACTGCACCGCTGAAGCGGTTGACGCCAGGGCGAGCGTCGCCTCCATCACTAGTAAAAACGGAAGCGAATCCGCAATCGGCGACCCGTTGGCGATATTGCCGGCAATGGTCCCCGCATGGCGAATTTGAGGCCCGCCGAACCTGGAAAGGATGTCGGCGAATTGGTGGGCCGCTAAGCCGCAAGCGGCAAGAACGCGTGTCCAGGAGGCGCGGGCGCCGCAGTGAAGTTCGCCATCGACAATCGCGACTTCATCCAATTCGGCGATGCGGTTGAGGTCGAGGATCGTTGGCGGGAGGCGTTTGAGCTTGTTGATGCGGACGCCGAGGTCGGTCGCGCCGGCGACGATGGTGGCGGATGGGTTCTCGGCAAGGAACGATAGGGCGCCGTTGAGCGTAGTTGGTGAGAACGCGACGTGCGATTGGCCGAGCCATTCGGCGTGGAGTTTGACGGGCGAGTCCTGAAGGCCCGCGAATTCGGCCAGCATCGGTTCGGGCGGGTAGAGGTCGTTGATCCGCTCAAACTCGCCGTTATTACAGGCGAGGCCGGATTCGATGATCGGCGTGTAGCCGGTGCAGCGGCAGAGGTTTCCGGTGAGGGCGGAGCGGAGGCTCTCCTCGTCGAATCGGTCGTGCTCTTCCAGCATGCCGGTCATGGCCATGACGAAGCCTGGCGTGCAGAAGCCGCATTGGGAGCCGTGGCACTGAAC
>JAICUM010000740.1 GCA_025935855.1 Pirellulales bacterium
CTACCTGACGGAGGCCCTTGATGCCGTGCTCGAGGGCAAGGACGTGGCGGTCACGAGCACCGCCGCGCCAGGTTGCCATATCGGCCGGCTCAGCCGCAAGCCGGCGACGGGCGACATCACTTACAGCAAGCACATTGCGCCGATTTTGAATGCGCATTGCGTGCGCTGCCATCGCAAAGGCGAAATCGGCCCCTTTACGCTCACCAGCTACGACGACGTCGTCGGCTGGACCGAAACGATTCGCGATGTCGTCGCCGAGCGCCGTATGCCGCCGTGGCATGCCGACCCGCAGTTCGGGCATTTTCGCAATGATGCTCGCCTGCCGGACGAAGCACGCGAGCTGATTTTCAAATGGATCGACAACGGCGCGCCGGCCGGCAATGCCAACGACCTGCCCAGCCCGCCGCAATTTGTGGAAGGCTGGCGGATCGGTCAGCCCGATGTGGTATTTTCGATGCCCAAGCCATTTACCGTGCCGGCCAAGGGCGTGGTGCCTTATCAGCATTTTGTGACCGAAGTTTCGTTTGACGAAGACAAGTGGATTCAGGCCGCCGAAGTGCGGCCGGGCAACCGCGCGGTCGTGCATCATTTGATTCTGTACTACGTTCCGCCGAGCGAGAAAGCCAAGGCGGAAGCCGTGTTGTTCAATTCGCTGGCGGCGTATTCTCCGGGCATGCCGGCCTCGGTGTTTCGGCCCGGTCATGCGAAGTTCATTCCCAAGGGCTCCAAGCTCATCATCCAATGCCACTACACGCCCAACGGCAGCGAGCAGGTCGATCAAAGCCTTGCCGGTCTGATCTTCGCCGATCCGGCCACCGTCAAAAAGCAGTTGCTCACGCAGCTTAGCATCAACTTCAAGCTGAATATTCCACCGGGCGAAGCGAATTATCGGGCCGAGGCCGAGCACCGCGTCGGGCAGGAAACCGACTTGCATTCGCTTCTGCCGCACATGCATCTGCGGGGCAAGTCGTTTCGCTTCGAGGCCCGCTATCCCGACGGCACGAGCGAACCGTTGCTCGACGTGCCGCGTTATGATTTCAACTGGCAAAACTCTTATGTGCTGGCCGAGCCCAAGCGACTGCCCGAAGGGACGGTGATTCACTGCTCGGCCGTATTCGACAATTCAGCCGCAAACCTGATGAACCCCGATCCAACGAGCACGGTTCGCTGGGGCGATCAGACGTGGGAAGAAATGATGGTGGGCACGTTCGAGATCACCCGTGCCGACCAAGACCTGACGTTAGGCTTGCCGATTGCCAAACGGCTCGACGGCGGCGACTATGAAGTGACGTTCCGATATCGGCCGCAATCCAAAGCCAGCTCCGTTTACCTGGCGGGTGCATTTAACGAATGGAACCCGACCGGTCACCAAAGGGACGGCCCCGACGCCGAGGGCCGATATTTTACCAAGCTGGTTCTCAAGCCGGGCAAGCATGAATACAAATACGTGATCGACGGCACAGCCTGGCGCGCCGATCCCGGAAATCCGGAGCAAACGGGCGAATATCACAACAGCGTGCTGACGCTGGGGGACTAACATGGTTCGAATCGCCATTCTCGGGGCTACCGGCTATTCCGCGCTTGAGCTCACCAAGCTCTTGCTGAGGCACCCGGAAGCCGAAATCACCACCGTCACCAGCCGCCAGGAGGGGAATCCGCCGCTGGCGAGTGTCCATCCCGCGCTGAGCAGCCGAACCGACTTGCGCTTGGAAGATCTCGGGCCGGTGGCGGTAGCTGCCCGAGCGGAGTGTGTGTTTAGCTGCCTGCCGCACGGCGTGACCGCCTCGCTGGTGCCTCAATTGCTGGCCACTGGCCGCTGCCGCGTGATCGACCTCAGCGCTGATTACCGCCTGCGCAGCGCCGCCATATATCAAGAATGGTACGGCGAAAAGCACGCCGACCCCGATCGGCTGACGACGGCGGTTTACGGCTTGCCGGAGTTGTTTCGCGAGCAAATCGGCCCGGCGACGCTGATTGCC
>JAICUM010000388.1 GCA_025935855.1 Pirellulales bacterium
ATCAGGTAAGACCGCAATTCTCGGGCACACATCGAACAAGCAGGGCGAGATTCTCAATCTCGGCCACCTCATCTGCCTCGACACTTACTGCCACGGCGGCTACTGGCTGACCGCCTTCGACTCGACCACCGGCCGCGTGTGGCAATCAAACGAAGCCGGAGAGTTTCGCACGATCGAGCTGCCACCGATCCGGACGAAAGCTTTCGCGTAGGGAAGGGTGCCATGCCCACGGCTTTGCGTGGGCATGAGATGTAAACAAGACTTAGCCACTGAGAGCAGCGGCATGGCGGCTCAAGCAGGGTGCCATGCCCACGGCTTTGCGTGGGCATGGGTAGCGGGGTTAGGCAATAACCGCTGGCAGAGATTCACGGTCGATTGTCAGTGGACCTCTCTGTATTCCTGCGTAGTCCGCAGCACTTGACCAGGCCCACTCATCCGGACTTGCGCAAAGACCGCGTCGAATCGGGTTATGGTGAATGTACTCTGCCTCAAGATGGGCGGTCGCAGGCTCTACGACATTGCGATCGTAACCTCCGCCGCGCTGCCAGAATCGATAAGGCACGTCGCCATTTGGCTGCCGATCTTCCATCCAACGCAGGAAGGCCGGCGCTTCACGCTGAACATGCAGCAAGGCTCGCTTGGCCACTGATTGCTAGATTGAATTAAGAATCGTGCTGATGTCGTATTTCAGTTGGGTCGGCCAAATCAACAGGTGGGCATGCTCCGGCATGATGACGTAAGCCCACACATGGAAGCGATGCTTAGCCCTGGCGCGATCAATCGCTTCAATTAACCAAGTCCGGCTTCTGTCTTTGTTCAGAAAGGCCGCCGCTTGAAGCACGAGAACGTCAGAGCATGGGCATGTCCGGGGTCTTTGTATCGCTTGCACGTCTTGCGATGGGCCATCGGCGTAGCTGAAAAGATGTGAGAGGAGCGTGCCATGCCGACGGCCTTGCATGGGCATGCTTTCAGTAAGTTAATGCAAAGCTGACAGATACTCGACTAAGGAGACTTAAGGAAAGCCGTTTTCTTTGGCTTTTTGATGAACGAGTGTCATCATGTTCAGTCGACATGCCCACGCAAGGCCGTGGGCATGGCACCCTGTTACCGCTGCTGGCGGCTCTCGGTGTCAAGAATCGCCTGCACCAGGCCTTCGCTTGTGTAGGGAGAGCCGACTGCGGCAGCCTGATAGCCGAGCTCGGAAAGAACGCCGGCCGTCAGCGGACTGATGGCGGCAAGCTTCGCTTTTCGCAAATCATCGCCGAACAACTTCGCGAGCGAGCGCGCAATCGCGGAGCTCGTCACCGTGATCCAGTCGATGCGTCCCTCGCGGAGCGCCGCGACGACATCGGCGTCCGCGGTCGTGACGTCCGTGCTTTGATACACGACAGCTTGATGCACTTCGGCGCCGGCGGCGGACAACGTTTCGGCCAGCACCTCGCGGCCGCGGCTTGCTCGCAGCAGCAGCACACGCTTTCCCTTCACTTCCGGCAACAGCGACTCGGCAAGCGACTCTGCGCGAAACTCCTCGGGCTGCCGATCGGCGTGCAGGTGATATTCAGCCAGTGCGTCGGCGGTGCCCGGGCCGATGGCAGCCAGTCGCGCATGTCCCAGGGCACGGAGATCGACGCCATGATGCGTCAGGCGTTCCAAAAAGAAATGCACGCCATTGGCGCTGGAGAACACCAGCCAATCGAACGAGGCGAGTTCACGAATCGCGGCGTCGGCCGGAGTCCAATCCGCTGGTTCGGTGATTTTGATCGCCGGCTGCACAAGCACCGTCGCGCCGAGGTCAGACACGCGGTCCACTAAGGAATCGGCCTGATGCCGCGGCCGCGTCACCAGCACGGTGCGTCCGAACAGCGGCCGGCTGGCAAACCAATCGAGGCTTGTCCGCTGCGTCACGGCTTCGCCGACGATGATGATCGCCGGCGGCCGCACTTTCTGCTCGTCGAGCACCTGCGGCAGGTTCGCCAGCTTGGTCACGATGGTCATTTGCTGCGGCAGGCTGGCGTTCCGCACCACGGCCACGGGCGTCTCGCCCGGCTTGCCATGAGCGACGAGCGCCGCCGACCACTCCGCCGCTTTGGTGACGCCCATGTAAAAGACGAGCGTGCCGGGAAAGCGAGCCAGCCCCGCCATGTCGAGCGCGGCCCCGCCCTTCTCCTCGCCTTCCTGGCCGGTGACGAACGCCACGCACGAGGCCGCGTCGCGGTGTGTCAGCGGGATGCCCGAGTAACTGCTCGCGGCTTGGGCCGAGGTGACGCCGGGGACGACTTCGTATTCGATGCCCGCCGCTTCCAGGGCTGCTGTTTCCTCGGCGGTGCGCGCGAAAATCGCCGGGTCGCCGCCCTTCAACCGGGCGACCGTTTTGCCCTCGCTCGCGGCGGAGATCATCCGCTGGTGAATCTCGGTCTGGCTCATGATGCGGCCATGGCCGTGCCGGCCTAGACAGACCAGCTCGGCGTCGCCGCGAGCCTGCTCGAGCACTCGCGGGTTTACTAGATAGTCATAGAGCACGAGGTCCGCTTCGCTGAGCAGCTGGCGGCCGCGCAGCGTCAAGAGGCCCGGGTCGCCCGGCCCGGCGCCGATCAAGTACACTTTGCCCGGACTGCGAGACATGGCGAGAATGGACTCTTCGTTTCGACTTCAAGCGGATAATGCTAGAATAACAGCCAGGGGCCTTCCTTGCGTAGCAATGCCTATCGAACGGAACACAATCAATTCACCATAGTGGGATCGGAACACTCGTCGAGCGGCGTGCCATGCCCACATCTGAGTGGGCATGAGAATCCCAATCGACATGCCCACCTCGGCGGACCTCCGTGGCATGTCACGCGTTCAATTGTTGACCTCTATCCCACTTCATTCACACGGCCGATGGCGTCCGAACCGAAAACCGTACCGCAGCCGACGCCTCGCGGCCCTGCCCCGCTGACGGCGAGCGTCCGCCATCGCCTGCAGAAAACGTTCGAGCGGGCCCGGCAGTGTACCGAGAAGGCCGACTACGACTACGCGAACACGCTGCTCTCGCAATGCGTCTCCGAGGATCCGGCGAGCATCCTTTACTTGCAGGCGTTCCTTGGCAACCTGCACAAGAAGTACGGCAACAATAAAAAGGGCGCCAAACTCGCGGGGCTGAAGATTAAAAGCCAGCGCTCGGCCCTCAACAAAGCTGCCGAGAAAGGCAATTGGCTTGCCGCGTTTCAGGCCGGCTGCGCGGCTCTTGCCTTGAACCCCTGGGACATTCCCACGCTGCTCGCCATGGCGGCGGCTTGCAATGAGCTGCAGATCGACGAGTGCCAGCTTTACTACCTCCGCGCCGGCCTCGACGTGGACGGCAAAGACCCAGTGGTGAACCGACAGGCGGCGCTGGCCCTGACGCGGATGGGTCAGTTCGATCAGGCGATCGCCTGCTGGCATCGCGTCGAGCAAGCCAAGCCGGGCGATGAGGAGGCCCAGCAGGCGATCTCTCGGCTCGCGGTCGAAAAGACAATCCACAAGGGCGGCTACGATCCGGCGCTGTTGGGCGGCGACGGCAAAGGCGGGAGCACGGCCGCCGGCGCCAAGCCCGTTTCCGTCGCCCGCTGGGCCAGGCCTGCCGAGAACGCCGACGGTGAGGAGGACGAGCAGACCGAGCTTCCGCTGGAGGAGCGGTTAAAGGCGGCGATCGCCAAGGATCCGGCCGCGCTGGACGCCTACTTTCGCCTGGCCGACATTTACATTCATCAGAACAAGCTCGACGAAGTTCAGGCGGTGCTCGATCGGGCCAATCAAGCCGCGGGCGGTGGAAATTTCCAGGTTCGCGAACGGCTCGAAGACATCGAGCTCCGCCGCGCCGCCCAGCAGGCTCAATCCGCCCAAAAGCACTACGAGCATGAGCAAACGCCGGAGGCGAAGAAGCTCCTCGATCGAGCCCGCGCCCAGGCGAACCAGGTGGAGCTTGAGGTGTACGCCGCCCGGGCCGACCGCGATCCGAACAACCCGCGGCTGCAGTTCGAGGTTGGGCTGCGGCTCAAGAAGGCTGGCAAGCCGAAGCAAGCGATCACGGCGCTCCAGGCGGCCCGCGGCGACTCGAAGCGCAAGGCGCTCGTGCTCTTGGAACTGGGCGAGTGTTTCCAGAAAATCGAGCAGTACAAGCTCGCCCTGGCCCATTACGAGCAGTCTCTCGAAGCGGCTGACGCCAGCGACGAAGAAACGCGCAAACTGGCCCTGTACCGGGCCGGCGTGCTGGCCACGGGCCTCCGCGAGCTGGACCGGGCCGAACGCCATCTGGGCGAATTGGCGGCCCTGGATTACGGCTACCGGGACGTTGCCGACCGGCTGGACAAAGTGGCCGCGTTACGCGATAGTGGTTGATTCTCTGCCTGAAAGGGCAGAGCAATCGGGTGCCACTGGCATCCTGCCAGTGAGTCGGTGGTACACGTCTTCAATTGAATTGTTTTTAACGTTCCTATGCCCAATTCAGCCAGCGCCAAAAAACGCCTCCGCCAAAGTCTCGACCGCCGTGCGCGCAACCGCACCGTGCGCACCAGCCTCCGCACGCAGATCAAGAAGTGCCGCACCACGATTGCCGGCGGCGACGCGGCGGCCTGCGAGACGGAGTTCCGCACGACGGTCAAAAAACTCGACCAGGCCGCGGCGAAGAAGGTGCTGCACGCCAACGCCGCCGCGCGGCTGAAGTCGCGGCTCTCCAAGGCGATCAAGGCGATGAAGACGAAGGCCTCGTCGTAGCGGCGTCGGAGTGCCACTGCTGGCTCGTCCAGCAGTGGGAAGCGGGTACACGCTTCAGCACTGCTGGACAAGCCAGCAGTGGCACCCTCACC
>JAICUM010000802.1 GCA_025935855.1 Pirellulales bacterium
GCGATATCGAATTGAGGATGATAGTCGGGCGCTCGCCAGCAGGCGGCCCGGATGCCACGCGGACCGAAGCGTGCCCCCGGCGTTCGAACGACGCCGCCGTCATAGGGGATGCCAACAAGGCCGTATCTCGCTCCCTGCGTCTGCTCGAGCAAAGGAGCCTTCAGGAATGTGGGAATTCCAACGAATCGAAGGAAATTCTCGGTAGTCATCAACTCGCTGGTCCGGTATGCCCCCAAGCTGTGACGTGTCGTGTACTTGCCTGACGGGTCGTCAGCGTATGCCGCCGAATAGGAATCATTCATTTCCGTTCGTTCCATAACGATCCAATGTCCGCGGAGATCGATGCAGCGATGTCACGTACCACGCTGGCCGGTAGGCCGGTGCCGAGAAACTGTAGTTTAATGTAAATGAAATGTCAACGCGGCTATTTCATTTCAATGAAAAAGCCGGGATGCATTCAGGGCTGAAAGCGGACGTGTACGCCCTTCATGGAGATCAGTAGAACGGAGGCGTAACGACCCACAAAACCTCAGTGATTCCCGCCGCCGCGTTGGCGAATCTGTGAGGCAAGCTGGCCTTGAAGCGAAAGCTGTCCCCGGCATTGAGCGTGTAACGGTCGTCGCCCACCCACAATTTCATCGCTCCACTCAGCACGACACCCGCATCCTCGCCGGAATGGGTGTACGCGTCGGGTCCCGAGGTGCCGCGCGGCTGGAGACGTACGAGCGTCATCTGAATTGAGCCAGGACTATCGGGAGTGAGCATTTCCTTTTGGACCCCGCCGGAGGTCAGATGCAGTATGCGGCGGGTGCCCGCACGCACGATACGTCCCACCTCCTCAAGCGGGGGAGGACTTCCGCGCTCGAAGAAGTAGCTCGGCGCTACCTCCAAGGCTTCACTGATCTGGCGTAGGGACCTAATGGAGGGCGAAGAGAGGCCGCGCTCGAGCTGACTCAACATTCCAATCGAAACCGACGCGCGCTTTGCGACCTCCTTGAGCGAGAGACGCAGGGCGGTGCGCAGCGAGCGAATTTGGTAGCCCAGCCACACATTGGCGTGCTTGTGATCGGCATCGGCCGACCGCGATCGCTTGGAAGTGCTACGCCTGAGCGACGAACCGTTCTGCTTTTTCGCTAGAAGGTCGGTCATGCAAAAATGAATTATTGTCTTACGATTTCATAATAGTAAATCCAGCTTCACTTAGAAGTCAATCACACGCGGCGCAGCAGCAATTCGCACCGACGCTTCGCGCGGATGCCGACGCCCGCGCGCCAACCTCGACACTGCAAGCGCATGTCGCAGGAGTGGGGCAGGGCGCACCTGCGCCACGGCGCGCTCCACTACTCCGATTCGATGGGCGACGACGTGCAGCCCGGCAAGCTGACGTCGTTCCCGCAGGCGGTCCAGCTCAAGGACGACGAGGTGATCGCGCTCGCGTGGGTCGTCTACAAGAGCAAGGAAGACCGTGACCGCGTCGGCAAGGCGGTCATGGACGATCCGCAGCTCAAGGACTCGATGGACCCGTCGAAGATGCCGTTTGACGGCAAGCGGATGTTCTGGGGCGGCTTCGAGTCGATCATCGGAATTTCCGCGGGACAATGACGTCGCCGCCGTAGACCGAGAACGTCCGGCGTTGCTGCCGCGCGGCGATAC
>JAICUM010000020.1 GCA_025935855.1 Pirellulales bacterium
ACCCAGTAATCCACGGTGCGCGGCGTGTCCTTCCCCACTTTCTCCGCGGCGAACATGAAATTCGTCGTGTGCGGAAAAATGGAAATGACGATGTCCCCCTCCTTGAGATTCTTCAGCAGGTACTGCATCGGCTCGTCCCAGTCGGGGATGCGAAGCTGCCTGACGTCAAACGACGAGCTGACGTAGCCGGTCATCTCGGCCGTGCGCACCGTCCAGCCGCTCATCAGGGCGACCGCCGTGGCCACGCTGCCGGCCGTCACGGCCTTGGCGTACCAGCGATACACCTCCGGCAGCCGATCGGCGCGCAAGAAGTTCAGGATCGCTTCGGCCAGGGCCACCGTCGCCGCCGCGGTGATCAGCATGAACATCGGCGTGAGGTGGTAGGAGTACCGGTTCGTGCGAATCGGAAGCAGCGCGGCCATGATTCCGCAGTTCACCAGGAAGCAGATCAGCGTGAACCGCAGTGGGAACCGCCACCGGTGCCCGAGCGCCATGATCAGCGCGATCGCCAAGGCGATCATGGGCAGCAGCCCGTCCTTCGCCCATGCGGAGTTGATGATGAAATAATCCCACTGGAAGAACGGGTAGCGCCACATCGGCTTGATCGTCAGCGAGCTGATGCCTTCGCCGTACCACAGGCGCTGCGTCTGCTGCAGAATGCGGTGCGAGTCCTGCGCGACCACCGTGAGCAGAATCAACAGCGAGCAAATATACAAATGCGGCGAGCTGAGGAGCGGCTTCAAGTGCCGGCGGCGGTGAAAGAACACCGCTAAGGCCAGACCGATCAAAAACATGCCGGTGCCTTCCCAGCTCAGGTACATGGCAATGGTCGCCAACGT
Source organism: Pirellulales bacterium (assembly GCA_025935855.1). Classification (GTDB taxonomy): domain Bacteria; phylum Planctomycetota; class Planctomycetia; order Pirellulales; family Lacipirellulaceae; genus Lacipirellula. Next base: position 840 of record JAICUM010000020.1, read on the forward strand.
GGCGCCGTACATGAACTTGAGGTTGGGCCGCCCCGTGCCGCGCACCGCCTCATACGTTAGCCACATGGCCAGCAGCGTGAAGAACTGCACTTCAGAGAGATACCGGCCAAAGTCGGACATGCCGATGATGTGCGGCGACAACGCGAACAGCACGCCGACGACCGCCGCCGCGTAGGCGTCAAACCACTTCCACGCGATGAAAGAAATGAGCGCCAGCGTGGCCATCGAAAACAGCATCGTCGGAATCCGCAGGATCAACAGCGGATCGTCCGTGAACAGCGCGACGATGGCATGGAAGTAATAGCACAGTTCGCTGGTGGCGCAATAGCCAAACGGAATGTCCGGGTGTACCTGGCCGCCGGGGAAACCGTAGTCGAAGATCGCCATCGTGAAGTAGTACGCGGTGACTTCATCGTGATGGATCGGTTCGGCTTTGATATCGCGCACGCGGAGCCAGAATGCCAGGGCGAAGAGCGCCGCCCAACCAACTCCAATCGCAATCCGTTCGAGCCGGCGCCGTGACGGCTGCGGCGCCGCGACGGCAACCACGGCCGATCGGCCGGCGTTGATCGTGAGCAACAGCAGCCACTGCGCGACCACCAACAGCCACAAGCCAAGCAGCCACACCGGCTTGTAAACATCGTGCCCCGAGTAGGCCAAATCCCAGGTCATCAATCCGCCGGTGGCCGCGGCGACGGCGCTGGGAAACAGCGCGAGCCACGCGAGCGAGCTCGCCCAACCAGATTCGCCGGGGATCGTCTTTTTCAACAGCCAGCCGACAAAGGTCGCCCCCACACCGGCGAGAAGCGCGCTGCCGAGAATCCAGCCGGCATATCGAGCCCCGCGTGCGGCCCAGAATGCGGCGGGAAGCTTCAGGTCAACCAGCTCGCGTTCCATCGCCCTGCGCACGACGCCCAGGTAGCCCAACTCGGACCTGCACGGCTGCCAGTCCACGGATTCCAAGTTCGGCGCCAGCCAGTCCTGCGCGTAGCCGGGGGCGCTCTTCCACTGCTCGTCCGTGGGAATGTACACGTGGTCGCCGCTGAGCGTCGTCGCTTCCAGGTCGGCAACGACGCGGGGAGCTTCGCCGAGCGTCTCCGCCAGAATGGCAATCGTATTTCGTCCGGGCCGCAAGAGCGGGCCGATCTCGTAGGACTGCTCCTTGGCGTGCAATTCCGGGTGCATGCCGAGCCAGTCCTGTTGATCGGTGAGCAAATAGCCGTTGATCGCGACGCGGTACGAACTGGTGGCCAACAGCCGCAGCCAGCCTTCGCGCGGCGTGCCGGGCACGTTGAACGAGCGGGCCATCACGGCGACGCCGTCCGGCGAGTTGGTTGGCAGAATCCACTTCGACTTCCGCGACTGGGTGATCGCCCGCGGCGCGAGCATCACCTGCGTTTTCCAGAACACCGGCTCGCCCAGCACCGCCAGCGGCCAGTGCTCGTCGTTGAATTTGGTTTCGTACCAGAACTCGCCGCGATGGTCGTAGACGTCCGTCGCGCGCCACTCTTTCGGGTCGGCCAGCGTCTGGATGCTGCCGTTCGGGAATTCGCACTCGCCGTCGATTGCCACCTGCGGCGGCCGATTGAGCACGCACTGCGGCGCGTGGACCGCGATCGAATTCTCGCCCATGTGCATGTAGGGCGAAATGTCGATGATCAGCCCCGCGAGCCGGTCCTTGCCGACCAACACCGAGCGCCCAACGCGCCGGCCGTTGACGAACACTTCCAGCAGGTCATGGCCCATGACCTGAATCCACGCGCGATCCGGCGCTTCGGTCAGCCGCCATTTGTGCCGCAGGTAGATGTGTTTCTTCGGCTCGCCGCTGGAGGAAACTTCAAACGGCCGCACGGTCCCCTCGATCATGTACTCCGGCGTGATCGCGGGGTTCCACACGCGGAAGGCGAAATCGCCCACCGCCACGGCAAACACCGCGAGCAAGAGCACCGATAAAAGAACGCGAGGCTTCATAACGTTAGTTGATTTCTCAATGTCGCCGCTTATCTCGACGAACAACCCCATTTAGCCGCCGAGCTTGCTCGGCGGTCACATCCCCAGTTTCCCTTCCTGAGCGTGCAAGTTCACGTATTTCGGCAAATGGAAAATATCCATGGCCAGCGTGTACATGTCCCGAGCGCGGGTGAAGTCGCCTGTGACGAAATAGGCGTCGCCCAACGCCGAAGCCAGGTCGGCGCCGACGAAGCAATCTCCCACGTCCCCTGTGCCGCCGCGGCCCACAAGCCTCGGCAGGAATTTTTCTTCAACCTCCGGCGCGCGGCTCGGCGCGGTCGCCAGAATCGTCGTCGCCTCCGCCACCCAGTAGGTTGGCTTCCACGGCGCGACTTCCACGGCCTCGGTCCAGGCAAGCTCCGACGCCGCCGGGTTGCCGTGCGAAATGTAGTTGATCGCCACGTAGCCGATGATCTCGCCCAGCAGGTCGCGCTGGGCCGTGGCGCCGCCGTTCTTGGAGACATACGGCTCGATCTCGGCGCGTGCCCGTTCGAGGTCCTGGCTCGAATTGAGATACTGGTACGCGATGAAAAACGAAACGTGCTCGCCGGCTTGGTGCTGGCGGAAGCCCAGCCGGCCCTTCGTAATCCAATAGCGGCGCGTCGCGGCAAGATCAGGCATCGCGTCCAGGGCGAGCTGCAATTCATCGTCGGCGGCCGCGAATTGATTCGCGGCCTCGTAATTGTCGGCCTTCGCCCAGTGGTACTCGGCCATCCATCGCGGCCACGTCGCCGCGATCGCCAGAACGCAGCCGGCCGCCGCCCAGGCGGACGCAAAAGCCATCCGCCGGGGCCACGTGTCTCGCCGGGCGGCGATCGCGGCCACGAACGCGGCCGTCACCAGCCAGGGCCCGTACATCCAGTACTGGAACGGGACGAGCATCGGATGCGTCGGCGCAAGCAGATTCGTCTTTTCCATCTGGCCGCCAAACGCCTGGAGCCGGTCCGGCGCTCGGACGCTCATTAGGTCCTCGTCGATGTGCCGAAACACGGTGCGGAGCATGCTGCGTCCGCGGATTTCGCTCTCGAAGAACTCGAACAGCCCGGGGTGATTCCACAGCGTCACCGCCAGGGCCGGAAGGCTCACGGCGAGCAGCAGCCCGAAGACGTGGCAATTCCATCTCGGTTTGACGAGCGTCACCACCAGGCCGACCGCCACGATGGCCAAGAGTGGCACGGCGATGCTGTCCAACCGCCAGGCTCGCGGCGCCTCGACGACATACTCAGGCAGAAACCGCCCCGACGAATCGTTCCACGGAATGTGTACCCCGCGGAAATCACGAGCGACCGACGACCGCAGCCAGGGGCCAATGATCAGGATGACCGACGCGAGCAAAAAGCCCAGCGTCAGGCCGCGATTGGAAAACACGGCCGCCATGACGCGCGCGAACACGCCCGTGCCAAAGTTCCAAACGGCTTTCAGGAAACGGCCTATAAAGCTCATATCGCTCAGTTGCTCGAATCAGCGCTGCGTGAATCGACGTTGCTTGCCGCGTTCGTGGCCGTCATTGCTGCGGAAAATCGCGGTGCGTCCACTGCTTCCAATCGGCGTTGACGACGTCGTTCTCCTTGATCGAATCGTGGCCGAAGATCACCACCTCGTCGCCATTCTTCAGGCCGTCCAGCACCTCGATCTCGCCCGTTTGCGTGAGGCTGCCCGTGTGGACCTCGCGGAGCTTGGCATGATTGTTTTCCACGCACACGACCATCGCCTTTTCTTGCTTCTTGATGACTGCCACGGGTGGAATCGTCGTGGCCTTGGGCTTGCTGGTTTTGATCCGCGCGAAGCCTGAAATGCCGGCCTTGATCCGATTATCCGGATTCGGCGCCTCGATCATGATCGGCAGCACGCGGGTCTTGGTGGAAACGATCGGCGGAATGCGAATCACCTTGCCTTTGAACGATTCCTGGGCGAACGCGTCGAGATTCACTTCGGCCTCTTGCCCCAGACGCAGCGCGTCGAGCCGCTCCATCGGGTAATCCATTTGGATGTAGATGGGGTCGAGCTTGTGAACGACGGCCAACACGCCGCCGCCGGCGATGCGCATGCCAGGCACCACGTCCAGTTGCTCGACCACGCCGTCGATCGGGCTGGTGATCTGGCAGAGCCGCAGATCGCGTTCGGCGAGCGACAGATCCAACTTCGCGGTTTCCAAGGCGGCTTCAGCGTCTTTCACCTGAATCGCGGACGCCGCCTTGCTCTTGTGCAAGCTGGTGTACGTGTTGACTTCCTGCTGCGCCTTGGCGGCCAGCGCCTGCCGCTGCTTTACCGTTTGCTGAAAAATCGTCGGCTCGAACGTGACCAGCACGTCACCCTTTTTGACCACCGTGCCCTGCCGCGCGTTAACTTGCTTGACCTCGCGGTCGGTGGCCTGCGAAGAGCTCAGCGGAATGCTGATCGTCGCCGTCTCGGCAGGAAAGGTGACAGCCGTGCCGCCGATCGTTTCTTCAAGCTCCTTCGTATCTACTTTGACCGTGCGCACCGGCAGCGGCGCGTTCCTCGCCCGCGCCACGTCTGGATCCCAGGCCTTCATGGCGTCACGAGCGCGAAGCTGCCACATCGCCACGCCGACGGTCACGCACGCCAGCAGCAAAAGTCCCGCGGTCCAACGAATGAACGAACGCATCGATTTCTACCTCCGAAAAACACGCCCCGCGAAGGGCGGCAGGTTAGCACTCCGCTTCGACGCTTGGCCAAGCGCGGCCGACGCCGAAGGTTTCATTATGATCACGAATCCACGTCAGCCGACGACAATGTCGGAAGTTTCAAGTTCTTGGTGAGCCAGCAGGGCCGGTTCGAGCGAAGCCGCCGCCATGGGCCGGCGGACCGATTGCCACATTCGCATCACTTCCGCCCACGGCCATACGCCGGTGGCCAGGCTGATCACGCCGTACACGAGGCAGGAAGCGATTCCCGCCGCCGCGACGGTGATGAGCGACGTTTCCGCACTGCTAAAGGGCCAGAGCACCGCCGTCATCGCCACGCTCGCCGGGATCACGCGCAGAAGCTGCACGAGCGGCGGTCCGTAAACGCCTCGGCGATGCAGCGTCCATAACCCGCCGGCGCACAGCACCACTTCGCCCAGCAGGTTGCCGGCGCAGGCTCCATACATGCCCCACAGCGGAACCATGAGAAGCTCCAACACGAACTTCACGGCTAGCACAAAGCCGATCAGCCGCCAATAAGTTTGCTCGGCGTCGAGCGCCGTGAGCACCAGCCGCAATTGGGCGTTCACGAAGATCAGCGCCGTGGCCCAAATCAAGAGCCGCAATGGCCACGCGGCTCCGAGGAAATCGTCGCCGGCCGCCGCCGCGAGCAGCGGCGCCGCGCACACGCTCACGCCGATGCTGATCGGCAACGCCGCCGACCATAGCAGGCTCGTCGTCCGCGCGAACATGCGGCTGAAGCCCCGCCGGTCGGTATAAGCTGTGCGCGTCATCGTCGGAAAGGTGACCGAAACAATGGCCCGCGGCAGCATTTCCAGCGGCATCCGCGGGCGCGCGGCCATGCTGAACAGGCCGACCACTTCGCGCGGCGCGAACGACGCCAGGACGAGCGTATCCATCTGCATGTGGAGCTGGCGGATGATGTCGCCGAATCCCAAGGGAATCGACTCCCCCCACCAGCGGCGGATCATTTCCCAACTTAGCCGGAAGCCCGCGCAGTTCCACTTCACCAGCAGGATGCCCCACAGCACGGCCGCGGCAAGCACATTGCTCGCCGCATAGGCGATGAAGCCGGCCAAGGCGCCGCCAGTTTCCGGGTACACCCACAAATAAACAAACAGATAAAACGTGACGACCTGCAGCACGCGCGAAAAGTTCTCAAACTCAAAACGTTCCAGCCCGCGGAGCACATTCGACGCGAATTCCAACGCGTGCCGCGACCACATCGCCACCGCCACCACCACCAGCACCGAGAACGACACGCGGTCCGTCCGCATCATCATCCACGGCGTGGCCACCAGGAAGAACAAGGTGGACGACACCGCGCACACGACCAGCATCACGCCGAGCGTTTCCGAGACGATCTCCCGAAGCTGTTCCGGAAATCTCGATACCCGCCGCGTCAGCACCGTCGTCGTTCCCGCGTCGGCGATCCAGTGAATCACTGCCGAGATGGCGAAGATGGTGAAGAACGTGCCGAACGGCTCGGCGCCCAATCGCCGAGCGAGCGTGAATAGCGCCAGAAAATTGAACGGAATGATGAGCACGGTGCCCAGCGCATTGAACGCGCTGTTGCGCACGATCCGCCCTAACGGCGCATCGTCGCCGTCGTCCCCTGGCGCGGGGAAATTATCAGCGGGATGGCTGGAATGAGTCACGGCAAATCTTTCGCTTCACGCGGACCGGCCTTCACGCCGGACGATTCTCTACTCGATGTATCCCAAGGCTCGCAATCGTTCAGAAATCACCGCCTGATCGTCGTCCGTGTACGAATCATCCGCCGCCGCGCTCAGCACCGGCGTCCCGTTGGCCGCGGCGCCCACCGCCACTTCCGCGGTTGCCGCGTCGCCTTCCAGCATTTCGGTTAGCACCCGACCATCCATATCCTCAGGGACGGCGATGCCCAGCAGATGCAGGATAGTTGGAGCTACGTCCATGATCTGCGCTTTGTCCAACTGTTTTCCGGCCTCGATTCCCGGTCCTTCGGCCAGGAAAATGCCGTTGTCCCGATGGCTCCCCGATTTGCCGGTGAAAAACGCGAAGTTCTCCGGCCGCTGTGGGTCGATTTGCTCCAGCCAGGCCAGCTTTTTGCTCTTCGAGCTCACCTTGAAGGCGTAGGTGTAATCTTCGTGGGTCGACCAATGCACGACGATGTCCGGCGCCTCGTCCAGGCACGGCCCGCTATAAACTTCCTCACGACGGTAGGCTCGCTCGACAATCCGCTCGCCGGTCTCTGGGTGTCGCCAATCTTCCAGCGCCTCGATCAGCTGGGTCCGCAGCCGCTCGTACTCGGCCCCCGGCTCGACGATTCCCTGTGGCTGGCGTCCTTTCAGATTGATCCGCAGGCACGGGTAATAGGGGTTCTCTTCGAAGTACGCCTTCGTTCCTGACCAGTCGATGATGCCGTAACGAACTTTCGCCTCGATGCCGCCGAGCTGCTTCCGCGCGAAGCGTGACAGGAACTTTTGCACGCTATTCGGCAGCTTGGCCACGGCCCGCAGCTTGAGGGCATCAAGCCGCCGCGACAGCCACCGTGAGAATCCGCCGCGGAATTGCAAAACGCCTTGCTCGCGCAGCCAGCAGTTCGGAAACAGCGCCGTCGTGCTCACGCCGCCGAACCCGTGGTCCGACATCATCAGCAACGTCGTGTCCTCCGGCATTAGCCGCTTCAGCTCGCCCAGTTGTCGATCGAGCTCCTGATACACGCGCAGGATGCTGTCCCGCATCGAGGACGGCTTGTCGCAAAACTGCGGCGAATGGGGATCGCAATACTTCCAGAAGTGATGGCCGGCGCCGTCCGACTCGCCGAACAGGATCATCGCGCAATCCCAGTCGTATTTCTGGAACAGGTATTTGGCCGTCGCCGCTTTGCGGCCGATGACATCCAGAATTTTGCGAACCGCGGCCTCGGGATCGCCCGCGTTGATTTCCGCCACTGGGAACGACCCGATCGGATGGCCGCCGACGGCGTGCTCCAGCTCATTGAACATCTCCGGCGGAAACATGCCGCGCGAGTCCAGCTTTGCGCTGCTGCCTCCCAAGCCCGCCGCGTCGAAGCCGCTGAGCATCACGCCGCTCACCTTCTCCGGCGGATAGGTACACGGAACCGAGATGGAAATCACGCGTTTTCCCGCGTCGCTGAGCAGCTTCCAGAACGACGGCGCCTTCCGCTGGCCGCCGTTCACGAATTCCAAGTCATACGTCCCCGGCCGCTGCCGTGTGAAATCGTAAATCCCATGCTTCGCCGGGTTCTTGCCGGTCATGAAGCTCGACCAAGCCGGGAACGTCATCGGCGGCAACGTCGAGCGCAATTCGCCGTGCGTGCCGTTTTCCAGCACGGCCGCGATATTTGGCAGCTTGCCCTGAGCGACCCACGGTTCGATCAAATCGAACGTGGCGCCATCCCAGCCAATGATGAGTACGCGTCCCATAAAACCTCAATTCCCTACATAGCCGAGCCATTCTGGCTCGGCGCCCGGCCAGGATGGCCGGGCTATCTCTTCAGAAAAGAACTTCAATTCCTGAAACACGATCTGACTGAAAGAAACTACTCACTTGATGTATCCCAAGGCCTGCAGTCGTTTGGCGATAAGTTCCGACTCGTCCTGCGTGAAGCTGGTCCGCGCCTCGTCCTCGGTTTCCAGCTCCGCGTCATCGTCCGCCGCTTCATATTCCGCTTGGTGGGCCGCCACGAACTCGTCGTCCAGCGCTTCCACGAGCACGCGGCCGTCCATGTCGTCCGGAATCGGAGCCCCCATCAGGTACAGCACCGTCGGCGCGACGTCGATAATCCGTGCTCCCTCGAAGGCAAACTCCTTGCGAATCGGCCCGCCGCTCATCATCAGCACACCGTCCAGCCGGTGAGACGCGGCGAACTCGACGCCGCCTTCCAGCGGCGCGGTTGACCGTTCGACATTCGGCGGCGCCGGCTGCCCCGCCACGCTTTGATCCAGCAGGAAACCGTCCTCCCACCACGACGGCAGGAGATCCGGAGCTTTGGACGTGTGCGGCCCGTGATACAGGTTCTGCGGCCGGTAGCAGTTGCTCATCACCAGCCCGCCGGTCTTGGGATCGACCAGCGACAGCATGATCGCCTCGATCCGATCGCGCAGCTCCCGCACGTCGGCATCGCTCATGCCCGAGAGCCTGTTCAGCCAGATCGCCGGACTGGAGCGATACGCCTCGTTCACATAAGCACTGGTCTGCTGCCAGTCGATCTTGGCTTCGTCCAGATTCTCGAACCACACCCGCAGCTTCGGGAAGAGGCCCGCGATGGTTCGCTTCATGTCGGACGAAAGCGTCGAGCGCAGCAGCCGGTCGAGCCAGCCGGCGAGGGCCTGCTTCATCCGCCCGGGCGCCTTCGACTGGTCGAAGGTGAGCAGCCCCGCGTCGCGCAGGATTTGGTTCATCCGCAGCCGGACATTGGTCATCGGCCCGAAACCGTGATCGGACATGACCATCACGATCGTGTCGTCGTCGCACTCGTCCAGCAGCTTGCCGAGCTGCTCGTCGCAATGCACGTAGGTGTCGCGAATGGCGTAGCGGAATTCCTTGGCGCCGTCCGCGTCGTACTTGTCGTGCGTTTCGTCCATGAAGTGCCAGAAGTGGTGCTGCACCTGGTCGGTCGCGCCGTACACGACCATCCGGAAATCGCTGGGCCGGCTTTCGCTCAGGTGCACGAGCGCCGCCGTGCGCGCCGTCTCGGCCTCGAAGATCGACTGCAACTGCTGGCGCCGCTTCGCGTTGGTGCGCATGTTCCCCAGGTGCTGCTGGTCGATGCGGTAGCGGATGCCCGCTTCCTTTAGCTGCTGTTTGATGTCTACCGGGTACATGAACGGGCTCAGCTCATGCGGCGTATCGAGCCCGGAAATCAAAAACCCGTTCACCGGCTCCGGCGGATAGGTCATCGGCACGTTCACGACACCCACGCGACGCCCATTCCGGCTCAGGCAGCCCCACAGCGTTTCGCCCTCGCGGAACGACGCGTTGGTGAATTTGAATCCGCCCGCTCCGTCCGGCTCGACGAAATCGAACAGCCCGTGCTTCCCAGGGTTCTTGCCGGTCATGAAGCTGGACCACGCGCACGGCGTGATCGGCGGAATCGTTGATTCCAACCGGCTCATGGCGCCGCTGCGCAGCACGCGGCCCAGGTTCGGCAGATGCCCCTGCTCGATCCAGGGCAACATGAGGTCGAACGTTGCCCCGTCCAACCCCACGATGAGCACAGGAAACTTAGGCAGTCGCATGCAATCGCTCCTCCTGCGGACGGGCCGGCGCCACGTCCCACAAATTCAAAGCAGGCATTTCCAAGAGATGAAGCGGAGCAGGCCGCGTTGAGATTTCTTTCCAGCGGCGAGTCGGCATGAGCAAGCGGCAGTAGGCCTGGCAAAGCTGGGCAGCCACCGCCCGGCGGTCGTGTCGCTCACGCACGAATTGGTAGCCGCCCTCGGCAATCCGATGCCGCAGCTGCGAGTCGCGCAGCACGCGTGTGATCGCGCCGCCGAGCGACTCGGCCGTGTCCTCCGCGGCGAGCCAAATGTTGTCGCCGTGCGAGACGCCGCTGGCGGAGCTCGCGAAGATGACCGACGGCCGCTGCGCCGCCATGTAGTTCAGCAGCTTGATCGGAAACCCGGGCGTCACCGGTCGGGGGACCACCGCGACGTCGGAGATCGACAACAGTCGCAGACCCATCTCCATGTCGGTCGGCGTCTTTAAGAGGATGCTATTTGCGATGCCCAGTTCGTCCGCCTGTTTGCGAATGGCTGCTTCATGCGTTGGATTATGAATGTTCGCCAGGATTAGCAGCTTCGCCCGCGGGAACCGCTTTAGCACGGGAACCATTGCCCCCACGAGCAAATCCAGCCGCTGGAACTGGTCGATCACCCCTGAATACAGCACGATGGGTTCATCCGTCAGCCCGCACTCGCGCCGCAGCCGCTCGCGGTTTCCGCGCGGCTGGTCCTCGAAGTCGATGCCGAAGTTCAGCACCGGCTCCGATCGCTCCGCCAGCCCGCGGGCGACCAGAAACTCCTGCAGGTTCACGCTATGGGGAATGCACCGGTTGCCAATTCGCGGCACTGTGCGGTCCAACAGCCACGCGAGCCCATTGGCGAACCGCTTCGACTTGAAAAAGTTGTAGCTCGCCAACTCGTCGCCCATTCGATTATGTGCGCTATAGAGCACCGGTCGCCGCACGAAGGGCCGCACGCACGCCGCGACCAGCGCCGATTCGTACCCGTGCGCATGAATGAGATCGAGCTTGTGCTGCCGAATCACCCGCAGCGCCGTGAAGATCATCTGGAAGTCGTACAGCGGCCGATATTTCGTTGGCCCGACCTTGATCGTTTTCTCGCCCGTCCAATCCGGAATGCGATGCACGTGTACGCCACGAAGCGGCAAGTCCTGGCCGAGGTGGTAGGTGACCACATGGACTTCATGCCCACGGGCCGCCGTCGCTTCGCACAACTCGCGGATCGAACCCGGCGTGCCGTGGTTTGCTGGAAACGGGCACGCGGCCAGCACGCACACCTTGAGCTTCGGCTCAAGGTGCGGCGGGTCTAGGCGTCGCTGCGAGCGGCGCGATCCATTGCGCGAACTGGCCCGCGATGGCGCGGGAATGGCGATGGACATGTCAGCCCTCTCCCAGTGCGGGAACCGACAACTCTGCCGCCAGTTTTTCGCCGAGGAACGAGGGCGCCGCGTCTGTCTTTCGCAGGGGCCGCTTCGCCCACCGCGAGGCGCCTTTGCCATTCAGGCCATGATCGCGGACCCACGGCTCCATTTTCCGATACTGCCAGACGATCGGCAGCTCGCGGAACGCCTTCATGACGACGCCCAGGTTGGCGCCGGTCGCCTTCCCCGCGGTGCGTGGATAGTGGTTCACCGGCACTTCAGCGATTCGCACGCCGCCCCGCGTACACTGGGCCAGGATTTCCGCGCTGATGCAGGCCCCCTCCGCATTCAGTTGCAGGCAGTCAACCACCCAGCGGGGAAACAGCTTAAAGGCACAGTCGAGATCGCGAATTTGCACGCCCATCAGGCAGCGGATCAGCCACTTCCAGCTATGTGCATTAAGCTTTCGCATGCCGTTGTCGGCTCGTGAGTGGCGGTAGCCGACGACCACGTCCGATCGCTCCGCCTCGACCAGCAGGGCCGGCAGATCGAGCATGTTGAACTGGCCGTCTCCGTCGGTGAAGCAGATCCACTCGCCATGCGCCGCCTTGAGCGCGGTCGCCACGGCGGCCCCATAACCGCGGTTCTGTTCGTGCCGGACCAGTCGAATCCGGTCGTCCTTCATTGCCATGCGTTCGATGACCTTCGCGGTCGCATCCTTCGAGCCGTCATCAACGCAGACGATTTCAAACTCCTCGCAGAACTCCGGCAGCACGGCCAGTGCGCCGGACAGCACATCGCCGATGACGTCCTGCTCGTTGTAGCACGGCATGCACATCGACAGCGGCGTCGGCAGCGGAAACTCCAGCGGCGCAATCTCACGGCTGTGCATCTGCGCCGCCCACGCCGCCTGATGGCGGAGGAGCTCGGTCAGCTCCGCCGAGGAAATCAGCCCTCGCTCGATGAGCAGCGCGCCCAGCCGCTTGCCGTTGTGCTTCTGCAGCTCCAGGCACTTCTTGAGCTCGTTGGAGCTCACGCTGGTGTGCTGCCGCGCGAATTCGCCTAAGCGCGGAATCTCAAGCTGCACGTGTTCAGGCCGGTTCACCACGGTGGACCTTCCTCAATGTTGGATCGATGGACTTCAAAGGTGAAACTCTTCATCTCGACCGCCTGTCGGCGGCGCAAATTGTCGACAAGTTGCGCCAATTCGACGCATCGCTCCGGCTCCAGACGCAATCGCCACTGGCGCGCGGCGACTGCCGTCGCGCTTCGCGTGTCATGATGATGACAACCGCGACGCGCGACTCACTGGGACGATGGTGTGAACAACGCTCGTGAAAGGTGGGTGATCTTCAGCCAAAGTGAGTGGAAAACGTGCAATCCGTCCACGCCTCAACCCCGCTACGAATCATGCAGTAATCGCAGCGGGATATCTCGTTTCCGGAAGGTCGGTCGTCCTCCATGATGGCCGGCGGGTGTTCCGCAAAGGTAATGCCATCCCCGTTGGGTTGGCAAGCCTCTAGAAACTTTCATGCCATTTTTGAGGCGTCAACCCAGACCTAAACGTCCGAATTGACTGCGGCTGAATGCCGGGGCGTCTTGCCGACAAATGAAGCAGGCCGTGCTACATTGCTGTGAGCCTGGTTGAACATCTTCTCAACACACGGCTCCGAGCCATTACTTTGATTCACGCTCGAATGCGTGGCAAGCAAGTGGCTGTTGCACGCGGAGTTGCGTTAATGAAGTGAAAGATTGGCGCTCTCCGCACGGCGATTAAACTGTGGACTTACGGGTCCGGTGGCATGAACTTTGCCCTCGCGGATCAGCAAATCTGCAAACACTCACACGGTCCTCGAATCGAACCATGAACACCGTCACAGCGGAATTCCTTACCATCGTCTCCGGTTTGCCGCGCTCGGGCACCTCGATGATGATGAGAATGCTCGAGCAAGGCGGGCTGGAAGTGCTCACCGATCACATCCGCACCGCCGACGACGACAACCCGAACGGCTACTATGAGTTCGAAGCCGTCAAACAAACCAAGGAAGACGCCAGTTGGCTCGAGGCGAGCGAAGGCAAAGCGGTCAAGATGGTGTACCGCCTGCTGTACGATCTGCCGGTCGACCGCACGTACCGCGTCCTATTCATGCGGCGAGAGCTGGAGGAAATCCTCGCCTCGCAGAAAGTCATGCTCCAGCGCCATGGCATGGCCGACGGCGTGAGCGAAGCGCAGATGTCCGCCCTGTTCCGCGCGGAGATCGACGCCTTCTACAAATGGGTTCGCCAGCAGAAGCACATCGACCTTATCGACGTGGATTACAATCGCATGGTGGCCGACTCGCGCCGCGAAATCACCCGCGTGAACCAGTTTCTTGGCGGCGTGCTTGATGAAGGCGCCATGGTCAGCGTCGTGGACGAATCGCTCTATCGCAATCGCAAGGCCGCGAAGCCCCGTTAACGCTTAGCGCCAAATTGTCTCGACCGAATTTGGCATCCGCAGCTCTGGCCCTGCTTGAGCTGTCGCGGGTTCGTCCGAGGCCGGGGTTTGCAGCGCTGGCGCGCTTTCCGCACGAGCAACCCGCGGTTCGCCGCCGGCTACTGAGGACGGCATTTGCAAGCTGGCTGCCGGCTTGGCTGTCACGCCATTCGTCGCTGGCTTGCCGGGCTGAGCCGTTTGTCGAATCGGTTGCACGCCCGCCGGCAGCGTAAGCGACCTCTGCCGTGGGGCAAGCGGCTGCGGCTGAACGATGGATGTTGGGTATTGAATCGCGACAGATGACGGCGCTTGCAGCGCCGGTCCGCCGTTCAGCCCAAAATGGTCTCCGGACGCCGATTCAATCGCCGCGGGGGCCCCTTGGGCCGGCAGTTGCGACGATGGCGCTTGGGGTTGAACCGAGCCCGGCATCTGCAGCCGCGGCGCCGGCGCTGCTTGAGAACCGGCGGCCGGCTCGCGGCGGGCAACTTCCACGGGCTGCACAAGCGTCTCTGAGGACTGCGAGATCGACCCAGCCGCCGGCTTCCGAGCGAGAATCGTATGCGCCCGCTCGGATGACAACGACGACGGCATTTGCAGGCCGTTGTTGAGGGTCGGCTCGTAGGCAGGCTGTTGAACTGTCTCCGGCGCGATGGTCACCGTCTCCGGCATCGGCTGCTCGACGGTCTGCGGATGCGATCGCTGAATCGGCGAGGCGGTGAAGCCGGGCGATTGCAGCGGCGCCGGCTCTAGCTCTTCCCGCGGCGGCGTCGGTCGCACGGATTCGGGCATGACCAGCGAGGGCGACGGTCCGGTGCTATTCAGGGGCGCCGGCTGAAGCGTCGTAGATGGCTCCGGTAGCGGCTGCGGCACGGCAATCGGCGACCCAACCAAGGGAGCATCCAGCGGGGCAGGGACGATGGTCCGCTCGCGCACGGGCTTGAACGCGGGCGGCGCCTGCCGAATCGAATCCGGCAGTTGCAGCGGCGGCGTGCTCAAGGGCAACGGCTGCAGGTTCGCCTGCGGCAACTGGCGCGACATCGTCACCGCCGGAGGCGCCTGCCACTTCGGAGGCTCCGCCGCTTGCGGCTTGGCGCTTTCGATCTGCTGCGGATTGGCCGGCGCCGTTCGCTGCGGCTGCAGCTTGGGCGTCGCCACCTGCCCCGATTGAGCCGGCGGCGCAATCGGCTTCGGCGTGGCGGCCGTCGTCGGCGCCGATTGAACCGCGGCGGGCGGCTCCGCCTTAACCGAGTTTGGCAGTTGGACATCCGCCGGCGGCAGCGGCTGCGGTTCTTCGCCCGGCGCGGGCGCGGCCAGCGCTTGCGGCTGCGCGATCGCCGGCGGCGCGTTCGAGCTTTGCGGCGCCTGCGCCTCGGGCTTCGGCAGCACGTTGTTCGGCGCCGGTGTTTGCTGCTGCGGCTGCGGAGCGGGCTGCGCTTGCGGCGCCGGTTGAACCTGCACGGGCGCCGGCTGGACCTGCGGCGCGGGCTGCACCGACTCCGGCATGCTCAACTGCGGCTTCGGCAGATCCGGCGGCATGTTCTTGGTCGTGTCGCCGGCAATCGTCACGTTGCGGTTCTCGAGCAACACGCCCTTCACTTCCTGCAACCGCGCCAGCGCACTGTTGTAGTCGGCGATCAACGAGTTCTTGCTCGTCGCCGCGTCGGTCGCATCCCGCAGGTTCAGCAGGTATCGATCCAGCGCGAAGACGGGCGTCATTCCCTGCGGCGGATTCTCATACTGGGCGCGAGCCCCTTGGCCCCACTGATCAAGGGCCGCCTGACGGTTTTGCATCACATCCAACTGTTGATACACCCAATGCAGCCGCCGATACGCGTCCGCCACTTCATACGAAGCCTGGTGGGCCGTCTGCTCCAGCATCGCCCGTTCGCGGGAAATGCGATATTCCGCCGCCCGCAAGCCGTTGACCGATTGCCGGCGGCCCAGCGGCACCTGGAAGAACACGCCCATGTGCCAGCTACCGAAGTCGTTCGTGGCCTTGGAATCGAAGGAGCTCGGCAGCGTATTACCCAAGCCGTTGGTGCGATAGTAGCCCTGGAAGTCCAACTGCGGCCGCGTGAGGTTCTGGGCCAGTACGCGTTCCTGCTGAGCCACGTACACCTGCAGCCGTTGCCGCAGCACGTCCGGCCGCTGGCCGATCGCCGTATCCACCGCCTGCTGCAGCGTTTCAAATGGCTTGGTGGTGGTCGGAATCGCCAGCGGAACGATGTTCCGGCAATCGCTCGGCGGCACACCCATCAGGTTGCGCAGCACGAGCTGGTTCTCGGCGATCTTGGACAACGTGTCTAATCGCCGCTGCTCGTACAGGAACATGTCCGAACGAGCGCGGCCAAGCTGCGATTCGATGCCCACCGCCGTTCCGGCCTGCTGCTCTTGCATTCGCACCACTTCGCGGAAGTGGGGCAGCACCGCGTCGATCGCCTTCAGGTTTTGGTTCTGGGCATACAGAGACCAGTACGTCGTCTCAATGCTTCGCACCAGGGCCAGGATTTCCTGCTTGAACTGCCAATCGGTCTGCTCCGCCTGCGCCGCGGCAATCTTGATCGGCGCCATCGTGATGTCCGTGCCGAACCCGCGCCACAACGGCTGCGTGATCGAGTACTGGTCGTAGGTAAAGTACTGCGGGTCGATCAACAACCCCGGCGGATGGGCGGGGTTGAGCAAGTAGTCCGTCACCAGGTCGTATCGCACCCGCGTGCCGATCGGCAGCAATTGCTCGATCGACGTATTCCACTCGGCTTGGTCCAGCTGCGGCGGCCGGTTGCCGATGCCGTTGAACGACGTGCCGGGCGGGATATCCTGCTTGTCCCAGGTCATGCTTTGGGTGAACAGCGGGTCGAAAATGCCCCACTGGGCTTGCGCCTCCGACCGGGCTTGCAGCGGATCGTAGCGCGTGATGATCGAACGCACGATGTCGTTGCGCGACCCGGCTTCCACCAGGCCCAGGTTGCGCACCGCCTCGGAATTGTTCATCGCGATGCTGACGGCTTCCTGAATCGTCAGTTGCCAGGGCTCGCCGGCCGGCGTGCCCATGTTCTCCGTCTCGCAGACCGGGATATAAGGAATTCCAATGCACGCGGCCGACCCCGAGGGGTTCACGCCGTAACATTTGCACACGGGCAGGGGCGGCACGAGCGGATGCGGGTCGGCCACGACGAAGCCGGTAGGCGTCAGCGACGACGCGCAAAACGAAAACAGCATGAGAATCTGCAGCCGGCGCGAACGAGCGCGACGGCGCGCCCATCGCGGCGGGCGCTGTGACTCGTCGGTCGATTGGGACCGTTTGGAGCGGTGGCTCATGCAGTCAACCTTCCCTGGCCTGCGTCGTCGCGTTTCATCCAGAAACCGCGGCGGCGAAAGCGCGACAGCAAGACAGCACAAGCCGTCCAGGCGCGCTTTGCCATGCTCGATATCGACCTCGTGCGGCTAGCAAGCGATTGATAGCACGCAATTGTCCGCCTATACGGGCCGCGATGAGCTGGCCGGTTGCACGCGACCTTGCCGTCTGGGCAACTGCAACCGCCGGACAGTCAGAAATCCGCGACCGCTGGTCACGAATTCAGCGGCGCCACTCGCCCTCGATGGCGCCCAGAATTCAAGTCGTTTAGCCGCGACCCGCAGGTCCGCCGAAGGGGAGCGCGCGGCGGCGGAACTTCAGGCCGAACGCTTGTCAACGTCAGGCGCCTTCCCGCGCAAAGCCTCGGGCACAACGTCTCGAACGGACCAGCAGACCGATCGTCCCGGCGAACGCCATCAACGACGCCGCCATTGGCTCAGGAACCGCGTGGGCGGCGCCGCCGTTGCCGCTTTGCAGTTGCCACATCAAAAAGTCGGCGCCATCGGTGACGCCATCGCCATTTAAGTCCGCCGCGCCATTGACGCCGAATGATTGCCGCCAGCGAGTAACATAATCAAGTGGCCCGCCGCTCGACGTTTGTTGCACGACTCGCAAGGAGGCGTATTCAGGAGTATAGAGAATCGACCAAGACAATCCCGGATCGAGAGTTGGCGCCACGATCTGGCTGAACTGCCCGGAGATTCCCTCCCCCGATGTCAAAATCTGAAATGTGTCGCCCAATTGCGGCGCCATGGGACTGGCAAATTGGATAAAAAGCGTTCCCGCCAACTTCACCATGCCCGTTACGGCAAGTTGGTCAAAGTCTACGCCGGGCGTCCCGTTAAGGGAAAACAAGTCTAGCTGCAATGTACCCTGTTCGCTCTGCTCATATTTTCCATTAACGTTCAAGATGGCCGCAATGGCATCCGAGCTTGCGGTGTTCGTGACCGACACCAGTCCGCCGTTAAGCACTCGCGGCTGAAATAAATCCAGATTTGCAAATTCCGGTATGCCGGCCAAAACCGCCTGCTGGCCATTGACCAGTCCGTTGCCGTCAAGTTTGCCGCCCGGGCGCACGTCGATGTCGCGAATGGTGTTCACTTCTCCGCCCGCAAGTTTCAACACTCCGCCGCTTGAAATCCTCACGCCGTTCCGAGCAGAGAGTACCGCTCCCGACTGCACTTCCATCGTTATGCTTGCCGAGTCGCCGCGAAGCTCCATTGCCAACACGTTGGCGTTCGTGTTGAGCGTGATTGACTGCGGTTGGAAATCAGTGTTTGCCACCAGCGCCAGCCAATTGTCCGCGGGACCAGTGTTCCAATTATTGGCCTCGGGATCGCCCGGCTTGTCGTACTGAGTGCCGCCGGACCAGTTTTCGGCGCTGTAGAAATCAGTCGAACCGCCGGCCGGCGCCCATGTCTTGTACTGGGTGAAGTACGTGGGGTACGCCTCTTGTATACCGCCGCCAT
>JAICUM010000450.1 GCA_025935855.1 Pirellulales bacterium
AGTAGCGATCACGAACCTTCCTTTCTTGCAATGAACAGGGACGATTGGCACATGAATTGGAGTCGGCTGCGCGCTGCAATGGCTAGGGGGCGGATGATTCAACTGGCCTGCCTGCCGACAAATTGTCAGCGTCATCGCCTCCCCGGCGACAAAGGGATACGTTTACCCTCACACCTTTTCAAATTGGAGGGCGTTCGCATGACAGTTGCCGCGGTCTTCCTTGCGTTGGCGGCCCTGGGCGGCCTCACGATGGTTATCATGCGGCTTAAAGGGACGCCGCTGCCGCCGACGGGACTTGCGCTGGCTCATGGCGGCATCGCCGCCATCGGCGTAATCATCCTCGCCTATACCGCGGCCACCGCGGGCATTCCGCAGCTCGCCTTGATTGCTCTGGGCATCTTCGTCGTGGCGGCGCTCGGGGGCCTGGCGATCTTCGTGCTCTACCACGCCAAGAACCGCCCGCTGCCCGTGCCGCTCATTTTAGGGCACGGCATCATCGCCATCGTTGGCTTCGTGCTGCTGGTGCTCGCTATTTATCAAGGCGCTTAAACGGAGCGTTCGGGCCAAGATGACTTTCAATAATTTGGCCTGGCCATTTCGCTTCGCGACTTTGCAAGGCTTATTGGGACTTCAATCGATTTCGCCAATAGCCCGGCCGACGCCTGAGATGCGCCACCGCGATGCCGAAAATGACGTCCCCTCGCTCAACGTACACCAAGCCATAAGGAAAGCGTCGGAGACGGCAGCAGCGAGTGCCATGCAGGTAGGCGGCTTGGCGCTGCGGATGATCAGTCGCCGCTTGTCTGGCCGACCGCAATTCCGATAAGAACTGTTCCGCGGCTTCGTCGCTTCTGTCCGCGTACCACAGATAGGCTTCAGCCGCTTCTTCGACGGCATCAGGATGATATTCAAAACTATGACCGGCCATGGGCGCGGATCATCCTTTCGGCCTCTTCCGCCGGAATCGTTTTCACTCGTCCGGAGTCAATGTCCTGCAGTCGCCGAGCAATCTCCACTGACCAGGCTGACGCCACTTCTTCAGGAGGCTCCGACGGCCCATGGTCAATCGCTTCATCGATGAGACTCTCCTGAAGCGCGTCCACTATCTCGGATCGCGCGGCCGTTGGCAAACGTAACGCCGAGGCAATGATGTCAGCGGCCGTTGACAAGTTGCTCATCTGGAAATCCTCGTCAAAATAGCTGGCGCAATTCCCGCGAAAGAAATTCCAATCTGCCAGCGACCAATTATATTTGGTTTTGTCATGGGCGTCACCATCCACTACCGCGGTTCGATTGACGACTTGTCGCGAGTAGAAGACTTCGAGGATCGGGTCATTGACCTCGCGCTTGCCATGGGCGGCAACGTGCGGCTGTGGCGCACCGCCGACGAGGCGACGCCGGAGCGAATGGTGCGGGGCTTGATCCTGGACCTGGCGCCGGGGCAGGAGCCGACGACGCTGTTGCTGTCGCCTGAGGGTTGGCTCATCAACCTCGTTGAAATCGAGGAGGCTGAAAAGGGCCAGATCGCGGAACCGCCGTGGTGCTCCGTCAAAACGCAGTTCGGGCCGGTCGAAGGCCACGTCGCGCTGGTTGAGCTGCTCAGCGAGCTGAAGGCTCGATTCTTTTCCAACTTGGAAGTACACGACGAAGGCAGTTACTGGGAGCATCGCGACGTCAAGAAGCTTAAGGCCAATCTCGATTTCCTCGGTCGGGCCATCAATGCCCTGGCGGCCGGCTTGGAGCAGCATCCGCTTACGGCGGAAGCGGCTGAAGATCCGGACATTCTGATGACACGCATCGAACGCGTCGCCGCGCAGGTTCATCAAATCCTGGCCCGCCCGGCCGAGCATCCGCCGGTCATGTTTCCTGAGGACGCAGGCGCTCCGCCGGATCCAGAGGAAAACGAACGCCGCTGGGACGAGCTGTTTCAGGAAAATCGGCGCCGCCAAGAACAGATGGAGCGCAGCATGCAGGAGCGCCTGTTGCGCGGCGCCGACATTGAGGACGCCCTCGACGAGACCATAGAGGAGATGGCGCCGTTTCATCCCGACGACAATGAAGAAGACGCGGAGCACATCGCCGAGTTGGCCGCTTGGGAACACAGCGAAGAAGACGAACCCTGGAGCGACGCCGACGACCTTGAACCCGTAACGGCCGGCGCCGAGGACAGCGGCGTTGACCTGTTAGGCCGCAAAAGGCATCCGCTGCAAGAGCAGGCGACCAAACTCCTGCTGGATCTGGGCGACGCGACGCGACACCACGGACGGCCGCACCCGCAGATCGATCTTGCCCTGCGCAATGCTTGCGAGATCACCGGCGGCCTGGCCCAGGTACACCCACTGCCGCCAGCGTACGAGCTGGACGACATGGACATCGGCATGGGACTAACCCAGCTCAAGCGGGCCCTCCGCGGCGCCGCCTTCGTCGCCGGCGCCCTGTTCCTGTTGCGCGACAGCGGCGTCATCGACAAGCCGCAATTCGAGTTATTTCACAACGCGTGCCAAACCATCTCTGGCGAAATCATCAGCTTGATGAAGCACGTCCGCGAGTCGCAAACTTCGTAAGGAAGCCTTGTCGCGGCTTCAGCGTCAAAACGGCGGCCGATAGGGGGCAGGGCGGTCCTCGATTCGGGAATCTCCAGTCAAGCCGGGCATCCGGTTTGCTTGGTTTCCAGTCATGTGAACGTTCCTCGAAGTGGAGCAAATGCCATGACAGCCGAATTAAAAGGCCGAAAGGTCGCGATCCTGGTGACCGACGGCTTCGAACAGATCGAAATGACCGAGCCGCGCCGAGCTCTCGAAGACGCCGGCGCCAAGACCTTCCTGGTCTCACCCAAAACCGACAAAGTGCAAGGCTTTAATCACGACGAGCACGCCGACCAATTTCCGGTGGAGGTCTCGGTCGAGCTAGCAAGCGTGGACGATTACGATGCGCTGCTGCTGCCCGGCGGCGTGATGAATCCCGATGCGCTGCGAATCGAGCTGAATTCGGTGGACTTTGTCCGCAGCTTCTTCGAGGCCGGCAAACCAATCGCGGCGATTTGTCACGGGCCGTGGACGTTGATCGACGCGGGGGCCGTCGAGGGCCGGCGGATGACCAGTTGGCCGTCGCTGCGCACCGATCTGACCAATGCCGGCGCCGAGTGGGTGGACGAGGAAGTGGTCGTCGATCGTGGGCTGGTAACCAGCCGCTGGCCGGACGACATTCCGGCGTTCAATCGGAAGATGATCGAGGAGTTCGCCGAAGGCAACCATGGGCCGCGGCTGAGCGAGAAAGCGCGTGACGTGGCCGCGCGAAAGTCCTGATTCGCCAAACGGGCATCAGCAATGTAACCGCAATCGCGAACGTCGCCGGCTCGGGGACTGCCCGCACGCCGGCGGCGACGCTGACTTGTCGTTGCCAGAGCAAGAAGTCGGCGCCATCGGTGGCTCCGTCGTGATTCGCATCGGCGGCCGCCGGTAATTTGCCGAAGGCCATTCGCCATACGGCTAAGTCGGCGGCGTTCACCATGCCGTCGCCATTGAAGTCTGCCGACAGTCCGGTGAATTCGATCGCTCCGATGTCCGGCGCGCCCATGCGCGTGGTTCCGAACAGGTCTGTTGTCGGCGCCTCAACGCTCGTTCCGTGGTTGATCGCCGGCGAGCCGGGCTTCAGGTGGTAGTCGCCGGCGGTCCAATTGGCGAAGAGGGCCGCAGGCGTCGTGACGAACGAATGGGCGTCTTGCCCGGTCGCGGACTGCCATTGGGAGAGCGACAGAATCGAGTCGCCGCCATCGGTGGTGAATCGTGAAATCACCGCGTTGTAGTCGCTCGTGAATCCGGTGAGGCTGTCGCTGGAAATGTCGATGGCGCCGCGGAAGGCGTGTTGCGACAGCAGGATGTTGTTCGTGACGGTGTTGCCGGTCGAACCGGTTTGGATATTCAGCGCCCAGCGTCCGTCGGCGGGTTGCTGAATGGTATTGTTCACCACCACATTGCCGCTGGAGCCGGCGCCGCCGTCGATGTCGTATAGCGAGATGCCGCTGGAATGGTTGTTCCAAATGAGATTGTTTTCGATGCGTGAATTCTGAACGCCATCCATGTTGATGCCGCTGCCGCCGCCGAGGCCGTTATCGTAGATTCGATTGCCGCTAACGACGGCGTTCGAAATGATGCCGTCGCCGTCTTGGCTCTGGTCGCCGTTCATGTGGATGCCGGCGTCGTGATTGCCCCATGAGTAGTTGCCGCGAATCATCGGCCGGTCGCCACTGTTGGAGAC
>JAICUM010000678.1 GCA_025935855.1 Pirellulales bacterium
CGACGTTCGACAGCATTTCGCAGAACTTTACCACCGGCGTGGGGACGACGGCGGACATCGTGGGCGAGATGACGGGCGTGGCCGGGACGCGGGATTTGATGATCGACGTCACCTCGTTCGTAAAGGCGCATCCGGATCAGAAGCTCAGCTTCTTGATTGCGCGGGAGATTCGCTTTGACGGCGAGAATGTGGATGATGCGCTCACCTCACTGCGGATGTCGTCGAAGGAGAGCGGCATGGATGCGGGGCCGCAGCTACTGTTGTCGCTGACGGCGAGCGCGCTGCCGGCGGATTTCAACGGCGACGGCGTGGTGGATGGGAGCGACCTGGCGGTGTGGTCGTCGCACAACGGGCAGGCGAGCGGCGGGACGAAGGCCAGTGGGGACGCGGACGGCGATGGGGATGTGGATGGGGCGGATTTTTTGGCGTGGCAGCAGGCGCAGGGGATGCGGTTGAATCTGACTGGCGGGAGCCTGGCGAGTGTGCCGGAGCCTTGTGGGGCGGTGATGATTTTTTCAGCGGCGGGGGTGCTGGTTTCGCTCTACCGAGTGCTCTTGCATTGAAGATGGGGGTGCCACTGGCATCTTGCCAGTGAGAAGTGCCGAGCGAGTACCTACTTCAGCACTGGCAGGATGCCAGTGGCACCCGGCGTAGCGGCGGCTTCTAGCCGCCGATTCATTGCTAACATTTAATCCGCGTCTCTTTACACGGCGGCTCACTCGGGGAGTTCTTGGCCGCGGGTTTCTGGGGCAAAGACTAGCACCGCGGCGCCTAGCAGGAAGAGGAAGCTCATCAGGGTGACGGCTTCGCTCAGGGAGAAGTTCCACTGGTCGCGCAGTGTGCCGATGGCCAGGAGGAACGGCGCCGCGGCGAGGCGGCCGCCGTTGAAGCAGAAGCCGGCGCCGGTGGCTCGCAGCCGCGTGGGGTACAGCTCGGGGAAGTACACCGCGTAGCCGGAGTGCATGCCGAGAGTGAAGAAGCCGAAGATCGGCAGGAACGCGATGATGGCGTTCGTGCCGTGAATCGCGTTGAACAAGGCCAGCGAGCAGACGAAGCCGCCGAGGTGGAAGATGAGGAACGCGGGGCGGCGGCCGAGCCGTTGGGCGAGCGGGCCGAACGAGACGAGGCCGATGCCGCCGCCGGTGGTGACCAGGAGCATGCCGAGCATTTCCCAGCGTTTAATTTGGGAAGCGTACTCGCCGAGGACGGTCTTGCGGGCTTCGTCGGCAGCCGGTCGGTCGGCGAGATTGTTGGCGGCGAGAATGGTTTGCTCGACATTCGCGCGAAGCACGTCTTTGCCCGAGATGTGAACGGTCCAGAACGTGGCCAAACCGATCGTGGCGAGGGTGACGCCAACCAGCGTGCGGCGGAGCAAGGCGCCTTCGAAGAGATCGCGGACGCGGCCCATGCGCTCGGCCGTGTCTTCGGCGGCGCGCCCGCGGGCGTGCTGCCAGCTTTCGGGCTCGTGAACGCTGGAGCGAATCCACATCACCAGGAGCGCCGGCAGGACGCCCAGCGCGAAGCCCAGCCGCCAGGGGAGCGACGCGGGATCAATGAACTGGGCCGTCCAGGCGACGCTGGAGCTTTGCGCCCAGGCGGCGATCGAGGCGTTGCCAATGAGAAAGGCGCCAGCGGCGACGGCCAGGTACGTGCCGAGGACGCTCGAGGCGTGGAAGATGCTGCCGACGTAGGGGCGGGCTCGCTTGGGGAAAATTTCGGCGACGAAGGCGCTGGCGACGGCCCATTCGCCGCCGACTCCGAGGGCGACCAGGAAGCGAAACGCCACGAGGTGCCACCACTCTTGCGAGAGCGCTGAGAAGCAGGTGAACAGCGAATAGAACAGGATCGTGACCGAGAGGGTGCGTTTGCGGCCGATGCGGTCGGAGAGCATGCCGAAGCCGATGCCGCCGAGGGCTCCGCCGACGAGGAAGGCGGCCAGGGCGATGCTGTTGTAGTTGGCGATCTGGCCCTTGGTGGCGGTTTTCTCGACGAGCGAGGGCATCGCCTCGTTCATGCTGGCGACGAAGATTTGGCCTTCGAAGCAATCGAAGATCCAGCCGAGCGACGCGATGAGCAGCACCAGCCATTGGTAGCGGGTGATGTTGTGGTACCAGCGGTCGGAGGAGAGGTGTGCCGATTCGGGCATTGGCCTAGTCGAGTGTGGAGTCACTGTCGCCCCGTTGGGCAACGCCGTGAAGGATTTTCGTAAGTGGTGAATGGGATTGGTTTTCCAGGATTTCAAGCGTTTTTGCCAGCATTCAGATCATTTGCCAGCGCTGCTCGCGCTTCGCGCGCATGCACGATAACTTGCGAAAATTAGGCAATGTCCGGTATTAACAGCTCAGAAATCCTTCACGGCATTGCCTTACAGGGCTACGAAA
>JAICUM010000181.1 GCA_025935855.1 Pirellulales bacterium
CGCCTGCGGAGCGAAGCTCCGCGGCTACTTGCGCTCGTTTTGCAAGGTGAGCGCCAACAGCCAGACGTCATCCGCCGAGCGGAGAATGATTGGTTCGCGCGGCACGAGCTCCAGCTTGAACGCGTCGAGACATTCTTGCGGCGATAGTTCGCGCCGCTGGCCCAGGCCGCACCATTCAGCCAGAAGTCCGAGCATTCGCTCACGCGTGACGCCTTGTGCGCGATAGTGGCTCAAGCGCGTATCCCCATGCCGCTTGGCAAGCCGCCGGCCGTCCTCGCCGACCACCAGCGGCAGATGAAAATACTCCGGCGGCGGGCCGAAGCCGAGGCATTCTTGTAGCAGTAGTTGGCGGTGAGTCGATGTGAGCAAGTCGTCCCCGCGGACAATGCGGTCGATCCCTTGGCGAGCGTCGTCCACCACCACGGCGAGCTGATAACTCGGCAGTCCTTCCTTCGTGGCGACGAGAAAGTCGCCGGTGGTCGCCTGAATGTCGTGCGAATGCCGGCCGGCAATCGAGTCGTGAAACCTCGTGACGCCCGCCGGAGCGCGAAATCGCCACGCGCAGCCTTGATGCGCCGGGTCGTTATAGTCGGCCGGTGTTTTTTCGCTCGGTCGGCACGTGCCGGGATAACGCAGCTCATGCTCGTCGCCGTGCGGCGCCGACAGGGCGGCCGCTTCAATCTCCCGTCGCGTGCAGCGGCAGGGATAAATGTCGCCCTGCGCCGCGAGTCGTTCAAGCGCCGCGCGATAGGGCGATAAATCGGCCCGCTGATAAAGCGGGCCTTCGTCCCAATCAAGTCCCAGCCAGCCGAGGATGTCGATCGCCTCCGCTGCGGCGTCCTGCTTGATGCGCGGACCATCGAGATCTTCAATCCGCAGCACGATCTGCCAGCCGCGCTGCCGGGCGAGCGCCCAGTTCACTAGAAACGTGCGCGCGTTGCCGAGATGCAAGGCGCCGGTCGGCGAGGGGGCAAGGCGCGTGCGGTGCATGGGCTGATGCTAGATGCTGGTTACTGGATGCTCGGTGATCGCGACAATTCAGTATCCGGCATCAAGCATCCAGCATCTACTTCCGCCGGTCGAGAAGCATAATCACCTCATCGCCGTCGGCGACCGCGTACGCCGGCCGCGGCTTCGCCGGCGGGAAGGCCAGCAGCTCCTCGCGCGGATGTACCTTGGCGAAGCTCTCGTCGATCGCACCCGCGCTGTTCTGCACCTCCTTCAGATCAAGCTTGAAATGTTTCGCCACGAAACGGTACATCGCGGCCCGCTTCGAGGGGCCGTAATCGTGCTGCTCGTTCGCGAGGTGCGCGTTTTCGACGTTGCCCTCGGCGTCGAACAGCCGATACACGCGCTGCATGTATGGAAACTCGACCTGCGGCACGTTCTTCGTCCAGTCGGCGCCGTCGGAGATCACGAGCTGCGGCTTAGGAGCGAAGCTGGCGGCGATTTCGACGTTGTTCGTCTCCCGCTCAGCGTTCTTGTGGATCGGCATGCCGCTTTCGCAACTGCAGCCGCCGTAGAAGTGGGCCGAGACCATCACGACGGGAACCGACAAGTCGATTCGCGGATCGACCGCCGCCAGCAGGAACGTCTGCGTGCCGCCGCCCGATTCGCCCGTGACGGCGAGCCTCGTTTCATCCACGTTGCCGAGCGACAACAAATAATCGACGACCCGCATGCTGTTGTACGTTTGCAGCCGGGCCGTCTCGCTGTGGTGGTGATCGACGGGCGTCGATTCGCCGTAGCCGACCATGTCGTAGGCGAAAACGGCGGCGCCCATGCGGGCCAGTGCCGCACATCGTTTCTGCGTTTGTTCCACCATGCGGTTGTCCGCCAGGTGGCCATGCGGGCACAAGACGCCCGGCATCGGCGCCTTCGGCTCGACGGGCAGATACAAGTTGCCGGTCACCCAGAAACCGGGCAGGCTTTCAAAGGCCACGTTCTCGACCGTGTAGCCGTCCTCCTTGTGCAGCGAGTGGCGAATTGGCTTGAGAGGGCAGGGCGGCGGAAGCCTTGCCAGCTTGAGTCCGCTCAAGATGCCGTGGCGAATATGCTCGGCTCGGGCTTGCCACTCGTCGCGCGTGTGGAACTGTGCGGCGAAGTCCTCAAGCTTCTTCGCCGCCTCGGCCTCGCTAAAGCACTCGCCGCGGTAGAGGGTCTGTATTTCGCCGCGAACATTTTCGGTGCAGCAAAGAGCAATCAAGCTAACCGCGATGGCGATCCGGCGCATAAGGTCACCTTTGCAGAACGGGCGCGAACAATAGACAGAGCGTCAAATAGCCCCGACCAAGCTTGGTCGGGGCTGGCGCGATTGTCAATCGAGCGCTACCCGTTCACGCGCCTGCCAGCTCCACCCGCGGGACGACTCGCTCCGCGTCGCTCGTCAGCTCGAAGTACGTGCTCCGCTCAAAGCCAAACATACCCGCCACGAGATTCGTGGGAAACGTCTCGCACAACTGATTCATCTCGCGAACGTTGCCGTTGAAAAACCGCCTCGCCGCAGCCAGCCGGTCCTCGGTGTTCGCCAGCTCTTCTTGCAGAGCGCGAAAGTGTGCATCCGCCTTCAGTTGCGGGTAATTTTCCGCCACCGCGAACAACTGCCGTACGCCGAGCGCTAGCGCCGTTTCATCGGTCGCCTGCTCGGCGGCCGAACCGTTGTTGGCCGCCGCCTGGTTTCGCAGCCGCGTCACCTCTTCCAGCACCGTGCGCTCGTGGGCGGCGTAGCCCTTCACCGTTTCCACAAGATTGGGAATCAAGTCGTAACGCCGCTTCAGCTCGACGTCGATGTCAGCCCAGCTCTCGCGGATGTGCTGCCGCAGCTGCACCAGCCGATTGTGCGTGGCAATGAACCATACCAGCCCCAAGAGCAGGACGACCCCAACGACAATCAGCGGTATCGGTAAATCATTCATGCGAGGTTCTGCTGCTGTGCGGCGTGAGCATCAGCCTCGGCCTGTTCCAGCACGCTCGTCACGTGCCGCGGCCACAGCTCGAAAAACCGCCGCGCCCAATCCAGGTTCGACTCGAACTCGCCGGCCGACCAGCAGCGCTCCCCGCGGCTCAAGCAGCACTGCCCCCGCTGAAAGTCGATCATCGGCGGCTCCTCAGCCATCAGGAATTCCATCATCCGCGGATGAATCACGTCGTACGCAAACTTCTTGTCGGGACTCTTCACGCGAAACCGGCGGCTGAACTCCTCGGACTCGAAGTTGATGTCGCTGAAACCGAAGAAATTGGCGAGCTTGTCGAAAAAGCCTTCCCTCCGCACAAACAAATGCGGCGCCCCCAGGTACGGCGTTTCCACGATCAGGTAGCTGAGCTGGTGATGATGGTACGTGGTGGTCGTATTGCCCTTGCTATCGGTCGACGTGGACGTTGTTCGGTAATGGTAATCGCCCAACTGCACCGGCCAGGGGCGCTCGCCGACTTGCTCGTCGCCGCGCAGCGTGTTGTAGGCGTAGCGGTCGTCCCCTTGGTTAAAGATCGAAAAATAGTTGTACCGGTCGTCGTGAGAACTATCTCGCGACTGGTCGAACTGCCAGCCATGGGTCGCGGCAAGTTGCGATAGCTCGGCAATCCGCTTCTGCTGAGCCTGGTAAGAATAGTAGGCGCTGACGGCGACCAGCGCGATGACCGCGACTATGATCAGGGCAATAAAGCTTTGGGGCATATGGCGGCAAGCAATTCATCGCGCGGGTGTGACTGCTGGCTTGTCCAGCAGTGGGCGCCGGGTACACGCTGCGCACCGCTGGACAAGCCAGCAGTGGCACTCAGAGTTCGATTGGCCTTCTGGGTCTCACTAAGCTATGCATCGTAAACGCTGATTCGCCGCGGGAACAGATTTCTTGGCGAATTGGAGGCGAGTGGCCAGTAGTCAGTGGCCAGGGGCCAGTGGGGAGCACACAGACGCTGGCATTTAGCGAGCAGCAAGTGGCGAGAAAAACTTGTGATCTCTATTCTATGCACTGACCACTGACCCCTGACTCCTGGCCACTTTCCCCTCCATGCCTCCATACGTGCCCATGACCGCCCAGGCCCGCGCCCAAGCCGGCCGCCAGGCCATGCGCGGAGCGCGGGCCGCCGTGATGGCGATGATCGTCAGCGCCGTCCTCGGCGCCATCAAGGTCATCGCCGGCGTCGTCGGGCACAGCTACGCCTTGGTGGCCGACGGCGTCGAGTCGCTGCTGGACATCGTCAGCTCGCTCGCCGTGTGGGGCAGCCTGAAGATTTCCATGACCGACCCCAACAAGCGGTTCCCCTATGGCTATGGGAAGGTTGAACCGCTGGCCGGGCTGGCGATCGCGGCCGGACTGATTATCGTCGCCGGGGTGCTGGCGGTGGAAAGCGTTCACGAGATCGCCAGCCCGCACCAAACGCCGGCGGCGTACACGCTCGTCGTCTTGGTAGTCGTCGTGGCCGTGAAGGAACTGCTGTTTCGCTGGCTGGTGCGCACCGGCCGCGAGATTGAAAGCCGCGCCATCCAAAACGACGCCTGGCATCACCGTAGCGACGCCATTACGTCCATCGCCGCCTTCGTTGGCATCTCGATCGCCCTTTGGGGCGGCCCGGGCTACGAGCAAGCCGACGATTGGGCCGCCCTGGCCGCCTGCTTCATCATCGCGTTCAACGGTTTCATTCTCCTGAGAAGTGCACTGCGCGACGTCATGGACGCGGCCCCCACGGGCGAGACGCTCCAGAAGATTCGCGACATCGCCGACAATGTTCCGGGCGTCGCGGGCATCGACGACTGCCGGGCCCGGAAGAGCGGCCTGGGCTGGCTGGTGGACATCCACGTCGAAGTGAACGGCGACCTGCCGGTGCGCGAGGGCCACCGCATCGCCCACGAAGTGAAGGACGCCCTGCTGTCCGCGAACCTCGGCGTGCTCGACGCCTTGGTACACATCGAACCCGAGGGCCAGAAAAACCTCGCGGCCGTCGAAGCCTGAATCGCCTCGTGCCTCAAGCACCATCACGGTTAGCGAGACACGCCAGCGCGATGCGGATCTCTTCGTAGGGCGTTTCCCGATTGAGATGTTCATAGATCGGCTTCAGCGCCCCGGCGCCGACCGCTTCCACCGCGCCTTCCACGCGATTCAACACCGATTCGTCGAGCCACGGCGTGGGGTCGAAAACATGCTCGAACTGAATGTATTGAACGAGGTAGCCAAGCACCGTCGATCGCGCCCGGCCAAGTTTCTGCATCACCTCCTCGACCGAGGCGCCACGGCGGAAGTGCGGAAACGCCGTAGTCGCCGAGGCGTTTGGCCCGGGCGCACTCCGCAGCGAAACGACTTCCGTCTCACTCGAAACTGAAACTTGGCAATCCAGCGCCACCGAATTCGCCTGGCAGTAGCGAGCAATCGCCTCGACAAAAGCTTCCCCATAGTCGGCCCGCTTCTGCTCGCCGACGCCGCGAACATTGAGAAACGCGTCAAGCGTGCTCGGCCGCCGGCGAGCCATGTCGCGTAGCGCCGCATCGCCAAACACGACATACGGCGGCACGCCGCGCTCGGCCGCCAGCTTGGTCCGCAACTGCCGCAGCACCTCGAACAGCCCGCGATCCACGCCTTCCCAGGAATCCGCCGCCGCCCGGCCGGAACGCCGCTCGCGACCCGCTTCCTTCGGCTTCAACAGTTGCGGCGTCCCTTCCCCCTTGAGCAGCCGCCGGCCGCGGTCGGTCACTTCCAGCGTGCTGAATTCGCCGATCTTGGCCAGATACTCCTGCCCGACGAGCTGCTCGATCCACTCGCGCGCCGCTTTAGCGCCGTGCTCCTTGAGCAGGCCATACGTGCTCAGCCGATCGTGGCCAAGCTCCAGAATCCTTGCCTCCGCGGAGCCGGCCAGCACCTTGGCCGTGTAATCGGCGCCGAAGCGCTCGTCCAGCCGCAGCACGCACGACAGAATCTTCTGGGCGATGACCTCGGCGCCTTCCACCAAATCCAGCTCGCCCAGGCACACGTCGCAGGCGCCGCAGTTATCGCCTTCCAGCTCCTGCCCGAAATACGCCACGATCGCCCGATGCCGGCACGCGACGCCGCTGCAAAATTGCTCCATCGCCACGAGCGATTGGAGCGCCCCTTCCGCCGCCGCCGACTCGCCCTTTTCAATCAGCCCCCGCCAGATCGCCGCATCGCGGCCGCTGTAGAGCAACAGACAATCCGCCTCCAGCCCATCGCGGCCCGCGCGGCCGCTCTCCTGCGCGTAGTGCTCCAGCGACTTCGGCATCCCGGCGTGAATGACGTACCGCACGTTCGACTTGTCGATCCCCATGCCGAACGCCACCGTCGCCACGACGATGTCAGCCCGCTCCTCCAGAAACGCATCCTGATTGCGGTGCCGCTCGTCGTCCGACAGCCCGGCATGGTACGGCAAGGCGCGGTAGCCCAGCGACGACAGCCCGGCCGCCGTTTTGTCCACTTCCTTGCGGCTGATGCAGTACACAATGCCCGCCTCGCCGCGCCGCTGTTCGATCAACTGGCAGACTTCGCTGAATCGGTTCGAGGCCCGCCGCACCCGATAGATGAGGTTCGGCCGATCAAACGAACCGACAAGAAACTGCGGTTGGATCAGCCCGAGTTGCTGAGCAATATCGTGTCGAACCGCTTCCGACGCCGTCGCCGTGTAGGCATGAACGCCAACCTGGGGAAATGTTTCCTTGAGCACCCGCAGGCCGCGATACTCCGGCCGGAAGTCGTGCCCCCACTGGCTGATGCAGTGCGCTTCGTCGATGGCGATCAACGACAAGCCGGCTTGCTTGAAAAAATCGAGCGTCCGCGGCGCGAGCAACCGCTCGGGCGCGATGTACACCAGCTTCAGCTCGCCGCGGCGAATTTGCTCGGCGATTATTCGCCGTTCGCCCGGCGTGAGCGTACTGTTAATGGCCGCCGCGGGCACGCCGCACGCTCGCAGGGCGTCTACTTGGTCCTTCATCAACGAAATGAGCGGCGAGACGACCAGCGCCACTCCCTCCCGGCATACCGCCGGCGTCTGAAAGCACAAGCTCTTTCCGCCGCCCGTGGGCAGCACCACGATCGAATCCCGGTCGCTCATCGCCGCCGCCATCGCCCGGGCCTGCAGCGGCAGGAACGAGTCGTACCCCCAGTACCGGCGCATCGCCTCCAAGAGCTGCGACTGGACGGCTTGCGGCGGCGAAGCGGAGGCGGACATGTCAAATGCAACGGATGTGCAGGGTTGTCGCGGAAAATTACGGCTTTCGACCGGCAAAATCCAGAAAAATGGCGGCTTTTCCTGCCCGCCGCTCGCTCGAATTCTAGACGCCAATCATAATAAATGCACCCACCTCGATCCCCCGTCTCGCAGGAACAGCGAAGACATGCAGCGCACCTGGTTCACGGCACTGATCGCCGCCGCCCTCCTTCTGGCTCCGCGCTGCGCGGTGCAAGCAGACGGCTTCGATCTGCAATACTCCATCTCGAACACGAGCAACCTCTTCAGCCCGAATCAGATCGCCATTCTCAACGACGCGCTGACCCACGCCGAGCACATGTGGGAAACGATGATCACCGGCTACAAGCCGGGCATCACCATTCCGAGCCTTCCGATCACGGTGTATCCCACGACGTCGGGCCTCGCCTCGGCAAGTTTTTCCGGCTCGACCTTCCAGGGCGGGTACCACCTGCCGACAAGCGGGTTCATTTACTTCAACGTGAACGAGGTGGAGAACTTCGCCAACTGGCAGGGCGTCGGCGCCAACGGGCTGAACTTCGTCGATGAGGTGCTAGCGCACGAAACAGGCCACGTGCTCGGCATCGGCACCCTGTGGACGGACAACGGCCTGTACGTGCCAAACACCTTCCAATACACCGGCGCCGCGGGCCTGGCAGCCTACAAGGCCGAGTTCGATCCCGCGGCCACCTTCGTGCCGGTCGAAAATGCCGGCGGCCCGGGCACTCCCAACGCGCATTGGGACCAGCTGATGCGCAGCAGCGTCGAAGAGGGAAACCCGGCTGATCCCTGGAGTCTCGACCCCCGCGTCGGCGTCGTCGATCCCCTCGGCCGCGACCGCGGGCTGGAGTTGCTAACCGGCGCCATCGATCCGGACTACGGCCAGCCGTTCGTCTCGCGCTTCACGGTGCAGTCGCTCACCGACATGGGCTACGCGGTCACCGAGTTCGAAGACTTCAATGGCGACGGCGTGATCAACGTCGCCGACCGCGACATTCTCATGGCGAACATGGGCGTCACGGGCCTGCAGATCGACAGCATGGCCTATGGCGACGCCAACCGCGACCGCCAAGTCGACGCCGCCGATCTCGCCCTCTGGCGACAAGCGGCCGGCGTGCCGGAGCCGCTGGCCGCGCCATTGGCGCTCACGGCGCTTGCCACGGTCTTCTCGCTCCGAAAGCCGCAACTACGATTCCATCGTATCCAAGCTGCCCTCAAAGACCGCGAGTTCTTCATGCAAGCGCGCAATGAGCTTGCGCACTCCGGCCTTCGTCAATCCCTTTGATCCGTTAGGATGGGATGCTTGCAATCTCTGTAGGCGCTCTTCAAGAACTCGTAGTTCGTCCTGAGCTTTTTCATACTCAAGGGTAGTGGTAATCATAACGCAATCTCCACCATGCCTTTTCGCCTGCCGTCCCCTTCACGGGTGCGGCCGAAAAAGTCCAGCCATTCAATCCAGTCTAACTCGTCTTCTGCCGCAAATATCTCTTCCGGGCTTCGAGTGAGCAGCATTTCCTGAAGTTCAAGAGCACCAGGAAACTCTGCTTCAATTAAATCGCCGAAATTGCTCGGCAAGAGAACTA
>JAICUM010000820.1 GCA_025935855.1 Pirellulales bacterium
CCGGTGTCCAGCTCGATGCACTGCAGGATGCCGTCGCTCAGGCCATAAACGTAACCATCGCGGATGACGACGTTGCTCAGCTTGGTACGCATTACCGAGTTGTTTTCCCAAATCGATTCGGCAGTCCATTTGCCGGCGTCGTCTTGCTTCACCTCCAAGAGCGCCGCGCCGCCGCCGTAGCCTTTCGAGATGAACACGCGGTGATCATCCACGGGCACGGGCTGCGAGCACGAGGCGTTCGAATCGCTGTTGCCGGGCCAGGCGTGTTCCCACAGGACGTGACCGTCGGCGGCGTCGTGGGCGGTGAGATAATCTTCGTTCACGGAGAGAATCTGCCGCACGCGGCCGAGCGTGGCGAGCACCGGCGAGGCGTAGGACGATCGCCGCGTGCCGGCCGACCAGGCAACGTCGCCGTCGGCGATGTTGTATGCCACGAGCGAAGCGTCCTCGGCGCCGCCGACGCTGATCACGACGCGGTCGTCCACGATGAGCGGCGAGCCGGCCTTGCCCCACATGACGTTCGAGGCGTTGTTCTCGGCGAGCGTATCGTGCGACCAAAGCAGTTCGCCGGTACGCGCATCGACGCAATTCACGATGCCGGTGGCGCCCTGCGTGAAGACTTTGCCTTCATGTAGCGTCGGCGTCGCGCGTGGGCCGATGGCGCCGAGCGAGCCGGGGCCGCGCGGGTCCCAGCGGACGTCGTCGGCATGCGTCCAAGTGACCTTGCCCGTCAACACTTCATAACAGACGACAAGTTCCTGGTCGCCGCGCTGCTCCTGGGTGACGGCGTGATTGCCGACAATCGCGAAGCCCGACCAGCCGGCGCCGATGTCCTGCTTCCACAACTGTCGCGGCGGATGGTCTTTCCAATTCGGATCGAGCCGGACGTTTTTCACCTCAGCCCAATCGCCGTTGCCGAGGAAGCGCGGGTAATCGTTGGGCGTCTCCTGCCAGTCGATCGGCGATGCGACGGGCTTCAACGGAACATCCAACTGACGGTCCGGCTCGTTCCATCGCCAGCGAATGCCGACGATTCCCGTGTCGCCGTTGTTGATCATCTCGATCGGCAAGAGGTTCAGGTAGAACGCCGCCACCAGCAGGCATAGGAGCGAGCCAAGCCCCCAGCCGATTCGGCGGCTCAAGCCGCTGCGGCGAACGAGCCACACGGCCAGGCCGAGGATGGCAAGGACCGCCGCAATGTGCTGTTCCGCGTAAACAAAACCAGGATCGATGCCGCTCATCCCGAAGCCGATCGAAACCGCGACCAAAAAGACCCACCAGCCGAACAGCCGGCGAAAGTAGCGATCGGGCCGCGGCGGGAGAGCCGACGTTTGTGATTCCGGCGCGGCGGCTGGGGAACTCATTGCGTCGATACAGGCCAAAGGCGGTGGCGGAGAACGGTGTTAGGAAGTGTTCTCGACAATCCTAGAGCTTGCGAAACGCCGCGGCAATTCATTCGGGAAGGGGTCGGGAGTCTTTTGCGACTGGACAGCGTCAATCTTTTGCAAAACCCCTAGTCGCAAAAGACTCCCGACCCCCTTACGACCCGAAC
>JAICUM010000084.1 GCA_025935855.1 Pirellulales bacterium
CAGAGCTCGCCGTCGGCATCCAGCACCAACAGCCGCCGGACCTGGGCGCGCTCCATCGCCTCGCAGCAATCCTTGATGTCGTCGTCTTCGTTGGCCGTGGCCAACCCGCGCGACATGCATTCACTGACCTTCGTTTGACTCGGGTCGTTGCCTTGCGCAACGCCCCGGCACGCAATGTCGCGGTCAGTAATGATGCCAATCACGCGGCGGGCGCCATCGCTTTCCATTACGGGGATCGCCCCGCAGTCGCACTCTGCCATCATTCGTGCAGCTTCCCGCAACGTCGCGTCGGGCGAACACGAGCGGGGATTCGTCGTCATCAACGTTTTGACTTTGGCTTTCATCGGATCGTCTCCTGGAATCAACCGTGGTGTTTGAAGTATTGAACGTCTCGTTCGTGCTTTTCCGCCGCGGCGCGAGACGGGAAGGTTCCTAAATTTCGCCTCTTCCCCGTTTTGGGATTCGGCTTGCGGGAATACAGCCGGTATTCGCCTGATTTGAGCTTACGTATCATTGCCACTCCTCTGGCCTCAGGGCGACTGAACCGACGCCCTGAGGTTTACGTGTTCAAACAGACCCTAACCCTTGATCTCGATCTTTTTCGCCTTGGCCTGCTCGGTCTTGGGAAGCGTGAGCGTCAAAACGCCGTTGCGATACTCCGCGTCAATCTTGTCCTCGTCGATGTCGGTAGTCAGCGGGATGGAACGATAGAAGTCCCGTCGCTGCCACCGATAGCCCTGCCCTTCCTTGGCATCTTCCTCCTCGCTCTGCGATGCGGAGATCACGAGGTTATCTCCGCGGATTTCGACGTCGAAATCCTTCGGCTCAAATCCTGGGGCGTCCGCGTGGACGACGAACTTGTCGTCCATGTCCTGCACATCTAGCTGAAGCGAATTTTCGCGTTCGAAGCTGCCCAAGCTTCCCATTGACGGCCAGCCGTGAAAGAAGTCGTCGAACACTCGATCGAACTCGGACCGAAGGCGATTGAGAGGCATGAATCCGCCGCTCATCAAGCCTCCGCGCGGGCGGGACAACGCCCCGTGATGGCTGCCATTGCCTTGCTTTCCACTTTTCTGGCCAGGCTCGGTTTGTTTCTCTTGTGCCATGACTGACTGCTCCTCTCCTTTTTCTTGCCGTCGCCCTGTGGCGCCTTGCCAAGGCGGTCAGCGCGCGGCGCCAGCAGAGTGACTCCCCGTAAGACGAGCAGCGCCGGCGGTGCGGTTGCCGGTGGGCGCTCAACCAAGTTGATCGCAATACGGCCGGCGCCCGCGGCTAAAGATGGTTCCCACCGTTGAGAACCTCAATATTTCCCGGCCGCGGGTTTTGCTAAGACCTGCGGCCGAGAACACTCCGCACCCCGGTGCTGCCTGACAAAAAGAGCGGCAATTCACGTGCCGCCGGCGGACTTACGGCCGCAGGTAACTGTTGACGGAAAAGAAAGCGGAGGCAGCGTTTTAAGAGAAGAATCGCGCTCCGCTGCCTTCTTACTCTTCTTCCGCACGCGGGGCGCCGATGCGCTCTTTGCCGACCCACTTCTGCAGCACTTCGGGGACGATGATCGAACCGTCCGGCTGCTGGCAGTTCTCAAGAATGGCGATGAGCGCTCGGCTAATTGCGACGGCCGTGCCGTTGAGCGTGTGAACCAGATGCGTTCCCTTCTCGCCCTTCACCTTGTAACGAATGTTGAGCCGGCGCGCCTGGTAGTCGGTGCAATTGCTGGCGCTGGTGACTTCGCCATATTCGCCGCCGTCGCCGCGGCCGGGCATCCACGCTTCAAGATCGAACTTGCGGTACGCCGGGCCGCCGAGGTCGCCCGAGGCGATGTCGAGCACACGATAGGGAATGCCGAGGCCGTCGAAGATCTGGCATTCCAAATCGCAAAAATAGTTGTGCATGTCCTCGCTCTGCTCCGGAAGCGTGAACGCGAACATCTCGACTTTTGTGAACTGGTGAACGCGGTACAGGCCGCGTGACGCCCGGCCCGCCGCGCCGGCTTCGGTGCGGAAGCAGTGGCTGATGCCGCACAGCTTGAGCGGCAGCTTGTCGGCGTCGATCACTTCGCCGGCGTACAAGCCGCCGAGCGTGATCTCGGCGGTGGCGACGAGATTGAGATCGAAATTCTCGACCGAATAGATTTGCGTCTCCGGCCCGCGCGGAATGTAGCCGATGCCGGCGAGAATCTCGCCGCGGGCGAGGTCGGGCGTCACGGCCAGCGTGAAGCCTTCCTTGAGCAGCGTTTCAACCGCGTATTGCTGTAGCGCGAGCTCCAAGAGCGCCGCCTCATTTCGCAGAAAGTAAAAGCCGTGCCCCGCGATGCGGGCGCCGCCTTCGAAGTCGATGAGGTCGTGCTGCTCGCCGAGCTGCACGTGATCCAGCACCGGAAAGCGCATTGGCACGACCTGCGTGGCGCCGCGGCGGATTTCGCCGCTGGCGTCCTCGCCGCCGCGCGGCGACTCGGGGTGCGTCATGTTCGGCAGGCTGCGGTAAATGGCGCCCGCCTCGGCGGCAATGCGGTCGTGCTCAGCCTGCTTCGCTTCCTTCTGCTCGCGCAGCCGGCGGCCTTCTTCCTTACGGCTCTCCCGCTCGGCCTCGTCCTTCGCCTGGCCGATCGACTTGCTGACGACGTTCGCTTGCCGCGACAGCTCCTCGATCTCCTGCTGCAATGTGCGGCATTGCGTTTCGAGCTGCACGAAGCGGGGCACGTCGGCGCGCAGGCCGCGCGCCTCGCAGTTCTGCTGGACTAACTCGGGATTATCGAGGATGTATCGCTTGTCGAGCATTTGAATTCTGGAAAGGGAGGACCGCGGATGACCCTGATCGCACGGATAAATGCTTAAGGAAGAAACGCTTCCTCTTCTTCCTCGTTTTGTTTTATCCGTGCCATCCGCGTAATCCGCGGTTACTTCTTGATTTGTGCCAGTTCTTGCCACAACGCCGCGCTGGCCCGAATGCCGCGGTGGAAATCGTCGAGCGAGAATTTCTCGTTCGGGCTGTGGGGATTGTCGTCGTTTTGTCCCCATCCGAGCAACAGCACATCGGCGTGCAACAGATCGGCGAAGGTGTTGACGATGGGAATCGAACCGCCTTCGCGGATGAACACCGGCCGCCGGCCAAAACCGGCCTCGACGGCGGTCGCGGCGGCCTGCAAAAAGGGGCTTTCAAGCGGCATCACCACGCCTGGGGCGCCATGGTGCTCGACAAGCTCCATCTTGATGCCGGGCGACAAGAGCTCAGTTAGCCGTTTTCGCAGGCAGGCCGCGACCTTGGTCGGATCCTGGTTTGGCACGAGCCGGCAACTGAATTTGGCGCTGGCTCGCGCGGGCAGCACGGTTTTAGCGCCGGCGCCTTGATAGCCGCTGGTCAGCCCGTTGATATCGAGCGTCGGCCGGGCCCAGCGGCGTTCGAGCGTGGTGAAGCCCTCTTCGCCGGCGAGTTGGTCCACGGCCAGTTGTTGCTTGAACGCGGCTTCGTCGAACGGCAGCGAGGCGAACTCTTTGCGCTCGCGGTCGGTCAAGGCGGCGACGTCATCATAGAACCCGGGAATCATCACGCGGCCGCGTTCGTCCACGAGCGCTCCAAGCATTTTCGTCAGTGCGTTTGCCGGGTTCGCTACGCCGCCGCCGAAGACGCCGGAATGCAAATCTTGCTTGGGCCCGGTGAGCCGCAATTCGAAGTACGCGATTCCGCGCAATCCGTAGGTAATCGCCGGCACGCCGGGCGCGAATTGGCTCGTGTCGCTAATTACGACGCAGTTACAGGCCAGGCGCTCGGTATTGGCTCGCAGAAACTCGCCGAGATGCTCGCTGCCGACCTCT
The DNA here is from genome assembly GCA_025935855.1 of Pirellulales bacterium. Classification (GTDB taxonomy): domain Bacteria; phylum Planctomycetota; class Planctomycetia; order Pirellulales; family Lacipirellulaceae; genus Lacipirellula. The sequence continues at coordinate 3,816 of JAICUM010000084.1, forward strand.
TCCTCGCCCTCGATGACGAACTTCACCTGCAGCGGCACCTTCTTCGCAACCGCCAGCCAGGCCGCCACGCTTTCGACGTGCGTGAGCATCTGGCCCTTGTCGTCCGTGGCGCCGCGGGCGAAGACCTTTCCGTCCCGCACGGCCGGTTCAAAGGGCGGCGTGATCCACTCGTCCAGCGGGTCAGGCGGCTGCACATCGTAGTGACCGTAAACAAGCGCTACCGGCGCTCCCGGCATGGGGGGCGACTCGGCGTACAAGATCGGATGCCCGCCCGTGGTGATCAGCTCGGCCGCGAGCCCCATGCCCTGCAGGCGCCGCTGGACCCACTCGGCCGCGCGCTTTACGTCAGCCGCAAAGGCTGGATCGGCGCTCACGCTGGGGATCTGCAGCAACTCGATCAACTCCGCTTCGTGCTGCTTTCGCCTGCCGTCGATGTACTGGAGCACCTGTTGCAACTTGGATTCCTCGGAATGGTTCGTACAAGCGTTTTACCCGGAAAGAATGAACCAATATAATATCCGTTCATTTCCCCTGCCACGGCCGCGCGGGTGCTCGCGTGACTATCCATAAACGTCCGAAAGGGCCTGCCCATGCCCATCTTCCCGACCGGCGACGAGGAGACGGTAGTCGTCGTCACGCCCAGGAAGCAGCGAACGCCGCAACGCCAAGGCCGCGGCGTGCCGCGCTACAACGTGGTGCTCTGGGACAGCGACGGGCATACGTTCGAGTACGTCGAAAAGATGCTCCGCGAGCTGTTTGGCCACGAGAAAGAGCAGTGCCATGAGATTGCCAAGACGGTTGATGCCGAGGGCCGGGCCATCGTGCTGACCACGACCCGCGAGCACGCCGAGTTGAAGCGGGATCAAATTCACGCCTATGGGAAGGACAACTTGGAAGGCAGCAAAGGCTCGATGTGGAGCACGGTTGAGGCCGTCGAATGAAGCTCAAGACGGTCACCCTCGGATGCAAGGTCAATCAGTACGAGACTGAATATCTTCGCGAAGGATTGCTTGGCATCGGTTTCCGTGACGCTGACGAGCGCGAAGCCGCCGATCTGTGCATTGTGAACACCTGCACGGTGACGGCCGAGGGCGATTCGAAGAGCCGGCAGGTGATTCGCCGGCTGGCGCGCGAGAACCCCGCGTCGCGCATCGTGGTCATGGGCTGCTACGCCACACGCGCGCCGGAGGAAGTCGCCGGGTTGCCGAATGTCACGGAGGTTCTCACCGACAAGCGCGAGCTTCCCGATGTGCTCGGCCGGTTCGGCGTGACCGATATTCCCACCGGCATCAGCGGATTTGGCCGCCGGCATCGGGCGTACGTCAAAGTGCAGGACGGGTGCCTGCTGCGGTGCAGCTTCTGCATCATTCCTTACGTGCGGCCGCAATTGGCCAGCCGGCCGATCGAGCACATCGTCGATGAAGTTCGCCGGTTGGCGAGCCGCGGCTATCGCGAGGTGGTGCTCACTGGCATTCACCTTGGCCACTACGGCGTTGAGTGGAACCGCGAGTCGCCGAAACACGAGTGGACGCGGCTTTCACATCTCGTTCGTCGGCTGGCGGAGCTCCCGGGCGACTTCCGCGTGCGTCTCTCTAGCATCGAAGCGACCGAGGTGACGCGCGAGCTGATCGACGTGATGGCCGACCACCCGGAGAAAGTTTGCCCGCATCTGCACATTTCGATGCAGTCGGGCAGCGATTCGGTGCTGCGGCGGATGCGCCGCCGCTGGGGGGCTAAGCGATTCATTGATCGCTGCGAGCTGCTGAAGGAGCGTCTCGATCGGCCGGCGATTACCACCGACGTCATTGTTGGCTTTCCAGGAGAAACAGACGCCGAGTTTGCCGAGACAATTGATGTTTGCCGGCAGGTGGGATTTTCGAAGATTCACATCTTCCCGTTCAGTGTGCGCCGCGGTACGCCGGCGGCGGAGATGCCGAATCAATTGCCGAAGCAAGTGAAGCATGAGCGAGGCGCGGCGCTCGCCCTGGTTGAAGCGGAGCTCCGCGATCGGTACTTCGACAGCCTCCGCGGCATGACGCTTCGCGTCCTGATTGAATCCGCGGTCGGCGACGGGGCAGGGGAGGACGTGACCGTCGGCACGTCTTGCCGGTATGCTCCCGTTGAAATCGCCGGTGCGGACGATGAAGTCGGCAGCTTGGTGAAGATTGTCGCCAACTCCGTCAAAGATGGGCGACTAACGGCGGCGACCCGAATCAATTTATGACGCGATAATTCTCGCGGCTTGCTCACACAAGGCGCGCGCCTCGTCTTGAGTCCCGGCTTCAGCGATGGCCCGCACGATCGGCTCAGTGTTGCTCGGCCGCACCAACAGCCAGGCGCCGGTCGGCCAATCGAGCCGCAGCCCGTCCAGCCGATCGGCTTTTGCGCCTGCGAATCCGTGCTCCAGGGCATCGAGCGCTGCCGGGACTCGATCACTCGGCACGCTGATCGTCGACTTGTGAATCTCGTACTTTGGCAACTCATCGGCAAGCGCGCTTAGTGGCAGCCCGCGCGACGCCATCGCGTCGAGCACCAACGCCATTCCCAGGAAGCTGTCACGAACCAGGCCCACGCGAGGGTCGATGACGCCGCCGTTTCCCTCGCCGCCGATCACGGCGTTTTTCTCGAGCATCATGTCCACGACGTTCGCTTCGCCGACTTTCGAGCGGAAGAACGGCACGCCGTACTTCTTCGCCAGGTCTTCGCTCATGCGGCTGGTTGAGCAGTTGGTGACGACCGGTCCCCGGAGGCCGGCTCGCAAAATATGATTCACGCAAAGCGCGAGCGTTTTTTCCTCGCCGATGTAGCGGCCGCGTTCGTCGATGATCGCGAGTCGATCGGCGTCTGGATCCTGGCAGAATCCGATATCCGCCTGGCGGCGCGTCACCTCGCTCAACACTGTTGCCAAATTGGCTTCGGTCGGTTCCGGCGGATGCACGAATTGGCCGTCCGGCGTGGCGCCGAGAAGGGTGACGTCGCAACCGAGATGCTCCAAGAGTCCAAGGCCCAATAGGCTGCCGGCGCCGTGATTGGCGTCGAGGACGACGCGAAAGCGCCTTGCCCGAATGCGATCGACGTTGCACGTCTGTTCGACGAGGCGCAGATGCGCGGCAGTGGAATCGGGGAGTGATGTGACGCCGCCTGGCGCCGCTCCGGCCGGCCGTTGACCGGCGGCAGAGAGTGGTTCGGGTGACGAACGATAGCGTTCAAGCACGCGCTGACCCTCGGCGGCGGGGATGACGCGGCCGGCGGCGCTGAACAGCTTGATGCCGTTGTATTGCCACGGATTGTGGCTGGCGGAGATTTGGATGCCGCCGGCCGCCTGGTGTTCTCGCACGAGTACGCCAACGGTGGGGGTGGCTGCAACGCCTGCGTCCAGCACTTCTCGGCCCGCTCGAGCCAGCGACTTTGCAATTGCCTTGGTGAACACCGGCCCTGATTCGCGGCCGTCTCGGCCAATGACGACGGCGCCTGCCGACAACTCAGCGGCGAACGCGGCGGCGTAGCGCATCGCAACATCGGCCGTCAGCGACTGGCCGACGACGCCGCGTAATCCGGAGACGCTGATTATGAGTTCTGACGACATGGACACTGAACGGCGCTGCTCCGGCGACGCGTAGCGTCGCGGCTAGACGCGTTCTTATTCTGCAATTGAAGGCGCGTCGCTCGTTATAATGGATTCATGCCCAGTGATAAACCAAGCTCTCGGCGTGAATTCCTGCGCGGCCGCAGCGCTGCGAAGGCGCTGCTTGAGGCGGCTCGCACCATCGCGGAGCCGGTGGCCAAATCGTTTGACTCATCGCCGAAGAGAATTTCCAGCGATCGTGAGCCTTGGCGGCAGCCCGGCGCCCTCGTTCACACCACGCGCCGTGCGATGGCGTGCGAATTCGCGATCCAGCATCACGCGGCGGCCGGCCCGGAAGCCGCGAACGCGACACTGGCCGCGCTCGATCTCGTTGAGCGGCTCGAGAATCAGCTTTCGATTTACCGCGACCATACGGAGGTCACGGCGATCAATCGTCTGGCGGCCGATTATCCAGTCGAGGTCGAATCGCGCTTGTTTACGCTGCTGCAGCTTTGCCATTGGCTGTACGCGGGGACCGGCGGCGCCTTCGACATCACCAGCGGCCCACTGTCGCGCGCCTGGGGATTCCTGAAACGCGAGGGCCGGCTGCCCGATGAAGCAGAAATTGCCGCCGCCCTTGAAAACGTCGGCTTCGACAAGGTTCAACTGAATGATGACTATCGCACGATCCGCTTTCTCAAGCACGGCGTTGAAATCAATTTCAATTCGATCGGCAAAGGCTACGCGCTGGACCGCGTCGCCGAGCTGATGGCGGAGCGCGGAGTCGGTGATTATCTGTGTCACGGCGGCCGCAGCAGCGTTCTGGCGTGCGGCAGCGACGGGGCCAATGAGCGTGGCGGTTGGGCGGTCGCCGTGCCCCATCCGCAGCACTTGGAACAGGAAATCGGCCATGTCATCCTGCGCGACGACGCCCTGGGTACATCAGGCGCCGGCACGCAGTTTTTCGAGGCGGAAGGCCGGCGCTTTGGCCACCTCATCGACCCGCGCACGGGTTGGCCGGCCGAAGGCGTTTACACGGCCACCGCGGTAGCGCCCACCGCCGCTGAGGCCGACGCCCTGGCCACGGCGTTCTACATTATGGGGCCTGCGGGAACCTCGGAGTATTGTGCCGAGCACAAGAACATCGGCGTCGTGCTCGTCTGCCCGTGCGAGGGGGCCGCAATGGACCAGTTCGACGTACACGTTTTCAATCTTGACGCCACGCGCTGGCTGCCGTCGGCCGCATAATTGCCCGCGCCGCTGCGGGCTGAGCTTATTACAATACGACCGGCCGACGGACGGCTTTTTTCTCCACTTAACCCGTCAGTATCGCGGCGCGTGTTCGACTCAATTCTCCATCCCGGCAGCTATTTGGGCTTGTTCACGGTGATCGCACTCACCGGCTGCGGGCTGCCGTTGCCGGAGGAGGCGCCGGTGATTATCGCCGGCATTCTGAGCGCTCAAGGGAATCTGCATCCGACATGGGCGCTGGTCGCATGCATTCTTGGCGCCTTGGTGGGCGACTCGGCGATGTATGCGATCGGCCGTCGCTTTGGTCACAGCCTGCTGCGCCGGCATCCTAAGTTTGGCGCTCTGCTGGGGGCTCAGGATGAGCGGCGGTTTGAAACGGCGGTCCGCCGACACGGATTCAAGGTGATGCTGCTGTCGCGGTTTATGGTTGGCGTGCGGGCGCCGGTGTATTTGGCCGCGGGAGTCGTGCGGATGCCGTATCGACGGTTTCTGATGTGGGACCTCGTGTGCGCGTCGCTGGTTGTCGGCGTGTTCTTCGGGCTGTCGTACTTTTTCGGGCAGAACATTGCCCATGTCTTCAAGCGGGCCGAAGTCGCCGCCACGGTCATCGTGCTGCTGGCGATCGCGGTCGTCGCCTTTGTGGCGCTGAAGCGCTACCGGCGACGGATTATTGACAAGGTCATTGAAGAGCCGTAGCGGCGGCTTTTAGTCGCCGTATTTATGGCTGCGATGTCATTCGCTACCAATTCACGCGGCTGATAGCCGCCGCTACTTTAGTCCCACCACCACTTGAGACTTTCCGGCTGCTCGACGACGGCCTTTCTCACGGTCACGATTTTGCCGGTCGAGTTGGTGGACACGGGCGTGAGCGACAGGCTCTTGCCGCCGTCCACCCACACGCCGCCGCTCACGCCGGCGATGATCTGAGTGCCGCCGATCACCCGGTGATTGACGACTGTCTCGACGGCTCGCGGCGACTTCACTTTCGGCAGCCCGAGGCGATCGGCATCTAAGAACAAGCCCGGCTTCCAGCCGACTTGCTCAGTCAGGCCTTCGCGCTCGATCAGCGCCAGTGATAAGGACAGCTCGAAGACTCGCTCCAGCTCGCCGTAAATCGGATACTTATCCGCCAACGGCTCGAAGTTCTTGGTGAACGACTCGGCAAACTGGCGGTTCAAATCGTCCGACGCCCCAGTGTGCACTCGTTGGCCACGGGCGGCGAGCATTTCGTTTTCGCTGAGCACCTGAACGCAGCGGGCCGGCATGGCGAACGCGTTGTGATCCGCCGAGGCCTCGACCGCGGAGGTAGGCATCGAGAACCACCACCGCAGCACCGCCATCGGCGGCGCCTGGCCGTGCGAATCGAGCTTGACGGTGGACAGGTAGCTCCGCACGCCGGGAACGCCGGGCGCCAGGCCCATGCCGATGAGCTTCATGTGGTAGTCGGCCGCGAGCAGCAGGCTGCCGAGGCGCGTGTCCGGATCGACATTGAAGTATTCGACGTCCTGCAGGCCGACGGTGTCGCGAAGGCGGTTCAGCCACTCCGTGCGTTGGCTCGGTTCAATGGGATGCTTCGCGGATTCGGCCAGGAATTCCTGCGTGCGGGCCAGGGCTTCCTGCCGCGGCGTGATGGAGCATCCAAACGCGGCCGATTTTTCGGAGCGTTGCCGCCGCCAGAGAGCGATGAGGTCGTCCAGCCGCACAACCGGCCTGTTCGTCTCGGCGGAAACAATGCCGCCGCCCGCCACCGGGCGCCAATCTCCCGCCGGGCCGGCGAGCACCAGGTCGTTCGTTTCTGGATAGAGCAGCACGTAGCTCACGCGCTGCAATCCTGCCAGGGTGAGCATTTCCGGATCGAGCTTCACGTGGCGGCGCTGGCAATCGGCGATAGCCGCTTCCAATCGCGGCAGCGAGACGTAGCGCATCGGGCTCGCCGATCGCGCCAATTGTTTGTCGGCCTCGCCCGCCGCGCGGCGCCCATTGGCGGTTGTGAAGGGTTTCGCACCGCCGGCCGAGGCAAAGCCACCCGAGGAAGACGGTCGTTTTCCGCGATCGCGCACGCCCGACATTGTTGCCGTCCCCGCGCCGGGTCGAAGTCGCAAGGCGCCTGCCGCATCGACGTACACGCCGTTTGTTTTAAAGGGCGAGATCTGCCCGGAGCCGGTTCCGTTCTCTTCCCAAGAGTCCTTGTCCACGGTCGAGGTGATCAAGTCCATCAGCGAATTGAAATCCGCCATGGCGCTGGCGCCCGGCGCGCCGACGGGGCCGGCGCCATTGCCGATGCCGAGGCCTCCCGAACCGACGCCCGGCCCGACGGCATTGCCGCCTGGAAGCACGGCGGCGTTGAACCGATTGCGAGGCGACCGACTGATTGGCGCCCGATTGATTGGTGGCTGCCCGGCTTGCTGGGCGGGGTTGTTTTGACATCGGCCTTCCTGGGCGCAGCAGAACACCGCCGCGATAACCAGCGCCAACCCTGACCGTCCCGTAACAAACCTCGCCGACATGCCAGCCTCGCTCGAAAAGAAAGATGTTAGAAGCTCGAGCCCGTTCCCAACCCAGATTGTCGCTAGGCGAACGTGCGGCGTCCAGCAAATCCGGCCAAACTCTTACTAGAAAGACATCGAATCAAGTTGGCGGGGAGCGTTTTGTCGCGGCGAAGTCGCCGAGGCAACGCAAAATCCGCCCAAAACAAAAAGACGGCCCCCGGCTCACCATGCCGGGGACCGTCTTTTGCTTTCAGCTTCAGGCGGCTTGAGCGACGACGCACCAGGCGTCTTGCGCTCAGTTGCAACCGCAACCGCAGCTCGGGGCGGCGGCACAGCCGCAGCTGGCTTCACAGCCGCAGCCGCAAGAGGCTTCGCAGCAGCAGCCGCTCATCGCGCGGCGGGCCTTGATGCGAGCGAAGATGCAGCACTTGTGCTTGCGGCAACCGCAATCGCAGCACGAGTCGCAGCACGAGGCAGCACAACCGCAGGCCGGGGCAGCGCAGCCACAGCTCGGCTCGGCGGCGCAGCCACAGCTTGGCGCGGCGCAACCGCAGCTTGCTTCGCAGCACGGCTGGCAGCAGCACGAATGCTTGGCGCGCATCCGGGACATCAGGCGAGAGAAGATGCAGCCGCACTTCTGCGGGCAACACGAATCACAACACGGGGCGGCGCAACCGCAGCTCGGCTCGGCCGCACAGCCGCAGCTGGGCGCAGCGTCGCAACCGCACCCAGCGCCAAAGAACGCCGAAGCGTCCGAGGCGCCGGCCAGCGCGATGGCAACGCCGAGGCTCAGCGTCGACAGCACGAAACGTTTCATCGGGAGGCTCCTGAATAAATGGGGGGAATTCGCGCGCCGCTCTGTCGCGACGGCTCCGTTGAGCGTCTCGCCCGCGCCCCATAAAAGGTGTGTTGGCGCCGAAGTGCGATTTTAGGAACGCTCGTTGGTCCGATCCGACGCGGCTGACTCTTAGTGGTCAGTAAGGGGGTATCGTCGATGCTAGCAGTGCAGCTTCACCTCGTTCTCCAATCCCGCGAAAAGATAATCTTTCCGTAAACCGGAAATATCACGCACGCCGACAAGTCCGCGCAGAACGATTGGAACGACGCTAATCGCGACGCGATGATTTGCGCCGACTCGCAAGAATAACCCCGACCTAGCTAGGTCGGGGCTGTGGCGGTAACGACTTTACCTGATATTTCGTCGCAGCTTAGCGTTGAGCCTACGTCGTAAGC
>JAICUM010000374.1 GCA_025935855.1 Pirellulales bacterium
ACGTGACGTTGGACCAGGTTCATGCCGTGCTCGCCAAATATCCCCTCACACGCGCTACGACCGTCACAATCGGACCGCTGACGGAATTCTCAGCGGCCTGAACCGCGGGTTCGCGTATCTCGCGCCGCCGCGGCGCCTCGCGCTCTTTGCCGAAAGCTATGCTTTCTTGAGCAGAATCTGCGCACCCGAACCATAGCCGTAGCCGCTTACTCTGAGACGCCTACCATGTTGCGTGTCCTGATCGTGGACGACGACGCCGAAGCCTTGTACCGCACCCAGCGGCTGTTGCGGGCGTATCGCCGCGATTGGCAGATGAAGTTCTGCTTCGGTCCGGAGCCGGCGCTCGACGCCCTGGCGCTTGAGCCGTACGACGTGGTCGTCGCGGACTTGAAGATGCCCGGCGCCGACGGCGGCGAGCTACTGGCGTGCGTTCGCGATTTGTACCCAGATGCGATCCGACTCTTGGTGTGCAGCCAGGCGGAGCACACTGAGCTGCTGCGCTCGCTCGGGCCGGCCCACCAGTATTTGGCGAAGCCGGTCGATCCGGTGCTCTTCCGTGATTCGATCGCCCGCGCCGGGTTGCTCGGCGCTCGACTATCGAAGCCGGGGCTGAAGGCGCTGGTTTCGCAAATCAGCACGCTGCCGTCGTTGCCGTCGGTGTTCGTCGACCTGATGAACGAGCTGCGGCATCCGAACGCCTCGGTGCAGAAGGTCTCAAACCTGATCTCGGCTGACGTGGCGATGACGGCCAAGGTGCTGCAGCTCGTGAACAGCTCGTTCTTTGGCCTCACCGTACACGTGAAAGACGTGCATCACGCCGCGGCGCTGTTGGGCCTGAACGCCCTGAAGCCGCTCGTGCTTTCCGCCGGCGTCTTTCGGCAGCTTGAGGAATCGCGCGTGCCGGCGGCCCTTGCCGAGCAGGTGCTGGACCACAGCCTTGCCGTCGGCTCGCTCGCCAAGCGTCTGGCGGACGCGGAAGGCCTCAACCGCGAGGAAGCGGACAACGCGATGCTGGCCGGCATCTTGCACGATATTGGCAAGCTGGTGCTGGCCGACCACTTCGGCTTGGAATATGCCCAGGTGTGCATGGCCGCCGAAAACGCGGACCTGCCACTGCTGAATGCGGAGCTCGATCAATTCAACGCCTCGCACGCCGATATCGGCGGCTACCTTTTGGGCCTGTGGGGGCTGCCGCAGGATTTGATCGAAGCGGTCGCCCTGCACCATGATCCCAGCTCCCACGAATTATCGCACTTCACGCCGCTGACGGCGGTCCACGTGGCGAATGCCCTGGTGCACGGCGGCAGCGATGCTTTTACCAGCGAAGCCTGCTCCCTTCGAGCCGCGACGAAGCTTGACCGTCGCTATTTGGCGCGGCTGCGCTGCGAGCGGCGACTCCGCGATTGGCAGGAACTCGCGTCCGCGCTTTACGCCGGGGCGCAGGCATAGCGACTACATTCAAACGCCCGTCGAGTCGCCACGCGCCTTTTAGTAGGCCAGTTGCAGGCCGAAGTCGAATCCGTGCGCCACAAAGTTCGTCCCCTTGATCCCTGGAAATAGGGGATCGGCGCCGCCGCCGGGCTGCACGGGCGGTAGATTGCGCGGGTCGACGGCCAAACCAGGCGGCAACGCCGATGCAGCTTGGGCGACGTCGTTCCACAGGATGACGTTGTATCCCGTTTTCAGGCTGAGGGACGGCGTCAGTTGGTAGCCAAGCCCCAGGCGAAACTGCGGAATCACAGCGACTCGCGTGTCGCTGTAAGTTCCGATGTTGCGGCCGTCGGCCGTGAGCAGGCCGCCGCCAGCCGGCACGGGCGCGAAGCCGGGGACGGTGTTCGTCGTGTTGCCGCTGATGTAGACGGTGCGATGATTGGCGCCGATCGCTACCTTGGCCATGCCGTCGAAGAACCATTTCTGCCGCCAGAAGCGGCCCTGCAGGCCGATGTCGCCGCCGTTGAACACGTTGTTGGCGGCGAATTTATCTTGCAGCTGGATTTGCGTGCCGGGAATCAGCGGCGAGGTCGTGCCGGGAAGCACCGTCAAGTTTTCACTGACGTAGAGCAGTGAATTCTGTTGGTAATAGCGATAACCGCCAATGAGCTGCAGCTGCTGGCTGTTACCACAGTTGCCGCAGTCCCACAAGCACTTCTGCAGCCCGACGCCGGCGCCTTGGAAATCGGAGAACGACGAGACGCGCACCTGGCCGTCAAGTTCGTTCGGCACGGAAACCAGTTCAGCGTCCGGCAGATTCAATTGTGAATTGAAGAACGGCCGGGCAAGAATCGTGTTGGTCGTCGGGCCGCCGACGAAGTTGTACGCATCGCGGCCGGTGTTGAAATAATCTCCGACCACGGCCAGGCCTCGGCAATGGTCGAGCCACACGCCGCCCTGAATGAGATAGCCCGAGCGCCAATCGTCGCCGAACGCGCCGCCGCCTCCGCCGACTACCGTCGTGCTTGGCAAACCTAGTTGGCCCGCCTGGTTAAGCGGCGTTCCGATCGGGCTGGAGGTTACTAAGGGCGGCAAGCCCTGGCCATTCGTCCGCCACAGCAGATACTCGCCCTGGAGCCAGAAGTAGTTGCCATAGCCGCGCGAGCAGCATCCGGCGACGCAATCGCCGCAGCCGACTTCGTCTCCACAGCCGACCAGGTCTCCACAGCCGATCGTGTCGTCGCAAGTACACGCGGAGCCCAGGTCGCAGGCCTCCGCGCAGGAATCGCTGCACCACTGGATGCCGGCGCTGTCTGCCGATCGAGCGACGCCGATCGGCGTGAAGAATAAAACCGCTGCAGCGCTCAATGACAGGCGCGCAAAGACACGAGACGACATCATGGGTCCTCCGGCGAATGAGATGACCGTCCTGGGCGCGACCGGGTCGGGTCTCAACGGTGGCGCCTAACGTGCGAGTTCTGACGGTCCTGCGGGTTGTAAGCCTTGTTGCTTATCGGCAACGCCGGCCGGGGCCATCGGCAAGTCGCCCGCTCGTCGAAAGCCGCTGCCGATCTCGCCCAGATTGCCAGAAACGGGGCAGATTTCGCCCTTACGGGCCATTTGCTTGCATCCACGGACCGTGCCAATTAAATTGGACTTAACGACTGCGGGTTCTGGTAAAGCCCGAGCGACTTTTTCGTCCACGGATTTCACGAGGCGCGACTAATGAGGGTTAACGCGGCAGCTCCAGCCGCTTCCCTTCGCGCTTAACTCCCGGCCGCCGCCTTTCGCCGGCCGTTCTTCTTAAATCCTCGTGAGATCCATCCCATGACTCTGCACCGCCACGGGCGGCGCCATGCGCTGTTGAGCGTCCTCGTGCTTGGCACGACTCTGGCTCAAGGCGCCTTGGCCGTCGCTGATAATCAACTGTCCGGCTACGTATACATCGATCGCAATGGCGACGGGCAACTCGCCTTCAACAATGACCCGAATCCGGAATGGGTTATCCCCGGCGTCGAGATCAAGCTGTTCTCCGTGAACAACAGCGTCGAAACGCTAGAAGCCACCACGCTCACCGATAACGTCGGCCGGTTCGAGTTCGGCAATATCCTGGCCGGGCTGTACACCCTGCGTGAGACGCAGCCGGTGCAGTACGTGGATGGCGCTGATACGGCCGGCACGATGCGGAACCTGCTCGGGCCGACGGTCCCGGCGGGCAACTCGCCCGGCACGGCTGGCAATGACGAGTTCCGCAACATCTTGTTCGCGAGCTCGACGAGCAGCATTTCCGGCGAGAACTATTTCTTCGGCGAGCGCGGGGTGGCACCCGCCTATGTGTCGAAACGATTCCTCTTGGACACGGCCCCGGCGCCGGTCTATGCGCCACAGATCCCGGAACCGAGCGGAGCGCTGCTGGCGCTGATCGCCGTGGCCGGCGGCGAGGTGCTGCGGCGGAGAAAGCGCGCTGGCGGCTTGGCGTAGTGCCAAGATTCCCGAAATGGCCGGAGGAGAAATCCTGCTAGTCGAAAGCCCGCGCGATCCTGACGAAGAGTTCCGCAAAGTTGTTGAAAACGAGAAGCTTCAGGGGCTAGAGTTCGAGTTGTTTTGGGAAGGTAAACAGCCGGATGGTGGGTGACGAGACGGAGCGCCGCTGGTGTGGTTTGTCGTTGCCAGCGTGATCGTGGCCGTTGTGGCGGCGGTGGTAATGGATTGGGCGATTATTCTGTTGTCGAGCCTGGCGGGGGCGGCGGCGATTGTGGAGCCGTTTAAGTTAAAGGCAATAATCGCGGCGGCGGCGTTGGTTGGGCTGGCGGTGGTTCGCGTGGCGGTGCAGGGGCGACGGCTGCGGCGTGGGGCGCCTATTGGGCGGCCAATCCACTAATAGAGGGGTCCTCCTACTGCAGAGCGTCCAGCGGGCTCCGCACTCCGCAAGCGCCACGTTGAAGCACATGGGTGTAGATCATCGTGGTCGAGACATCCTTATGCCCCAGCAACTCTTGCACGGTGCGGATGTCGCTGCCTGATTCCAGCAGGTGGGTGGCAAAGGAGTGGCGGAACGTGTGGCAGGTGACGCGTTTGCGCAGTCCTGAGCGGCGCGCGGCCTCGGTTACCGCGCGGGCGATGGCATTTTCGTGAAGATGATGCCGGCCCGGCCGTTTGGTACGAGGGCATTGTGAAATGCGCTGCGACGCAAACACGAACTGCCAGCCAAGCTCATACGCCGCGTTGGGGATCTTACGCTCCAGCGCCGTCGGCAGATCGACCCGGCCAAAACCGCGCGACCGATCGTTGCGGTGCAACTCGTCACGCCAAGCGACCTGCCGCTCAAGGGCGCCTGACAGCGAGAGCGGCAAGGGCACGGCGCGGTCCTTGTCGCCCTTGGCTTCACGCACCATCAGTTGTCGCCTTTCGAAATCGAGCTCCTTGATGCGGAGTCGGCAGCATTCCATCAGGCGCAAGCCGCTGCCGTACATCAATCCGGCCATGAGGCGGTACGCGCCGTGCGCTCCCTGGATCGATGTCAGAAGTCGTCGGACCTCATCGCGCGAAAGGAC
>JAICUM010000413.1 GCA_025935855.1 Pirellulales bacterium
ACAACGCGACGTCATCATGAATACGATCGCGCCGTTTTGGGATGGCAATCAGACATGGCTCGTTCTCGGCGGCGGCGGATTGCTGGCGGCATTCCCGAAAGCCTACGGCCTCGTGATGTCGGGCCTTTATATCCCGATCATCGTCATGCTGCTGGCGCTCGTCTTTCGTGGCGTGGCGTTTGAATTTCGCTGGGTGGCAAAGCCGCGTCAGGAATTCTGGGATCTCGCCTTTTCCTGGGGTGCGCTCGTCGCCACGTTCGCGCAGGGCGTCGTTCTCGGGGGGCTGCTGCAAGGTCTCTCATCCCAGGACGGACTCTATACCGGCGGCACATTCGATTGGCTGACGCCCTTCTCGCTGTTTTGCGGCCTCAGCCTTATAGCAGGCTACGCTCTGCTTGGCACAACGTGGCTGATCTACAAAACCGACGGCGAGCTTCAGGAGTGGGCGCGCGACAGCGCCAAGATCGCGCTGCTGCTCGTGGTGGTGGCGACTGCGATCATCAGCCTCTGGACGCCTCTCTCCGTTGCGCGCATCGCCGACCGCTGGTTCACATGGCCGAACATTTTGCTGTTTTCACCGGTCCCGCTCATCACGCTCTACGCGGCGTACCGGTGCTGGAAGGGAATCGAGAATATCGGCAATGACGCGGAGCCCTTCGTCGCGGCGGTCGCGATGTTTCTGCTGGGCTTTGTCGGACTTCTCATCTCCAACGTGCCGTATCTGGTTCCCGGCGCGCTGACGGTCTGGGAAGCGGCGGCAGCGCCCAGCTCGCAACTGTTCATGCTCGTTGGAACGCTTTTGCTTCTGCCGATCATCCTCGGCTATACGGTCTTTGTGTATTGGACGTTCCGGGGCAAGGTGCGCCCGGGCGAAGGTTATCATTGACGCCGAGGCCGTCGCGATCGGCTTAATGGCTGTACTGAAATGTGGGCATCCGCGTTTCAGACAAAGGCCTGCCATACTTCGTTCCAAATACTGACGCGCGAATCGTGCGGGGAGACTGGCAGAGGATGTTCGGCTGGCGGCGACGCAGCGAAGGTTTCGAGTGGCGAGAGTACGTGCGCACCACCGTTCTGGTGCGGCGGGCCGATCGCCAGCGGCGCGTTGAAGATGTGCGCGCGGCGGCGGTCGAGAAGGTCAAGAACGCTGCCGACGCAGGGGCTGATGCGGGCCGCGCCGGTGCTTCATTCGTCGGCTCGCAATTCTCGAGATTTCTGTGGTTTGTCGTCGATGTCCTGCTCGATCTCGCGGCGGCACTCTTTCACCTTACGATCCGCTGGGCGCGGTTCGCGTGGGCCATTCTCAAAGATGTTTTCGGCTGCATCTCAGCGCCGCTGAACAGGGCGTTTCGTGTTCCGATCGATGCGGCGCACGCCAAGTTGAAGACGCTGCCGGACCTAGCGCAAAAATCTCCAATCAAGCCGCGGCACGTCGCGGGCGCTTTGCTGGCGTTGGGATTGATCTATATCGGCGGCCCCATTCTCAGAAGCGCGGACGGCGTCGCCGTCGCGACGGTTTCACCCGACACACCCAAGCCCGTGACGGTCGGCACCGATATTTCCGGCCGGGCCTACGCACTTTCGGGCGATGTCCTGCGTGTCGACGGCATGCTGGTTCACCTCAACGAGGTTGAAGCACCGGAGCTGGAGCAGCCGTGCCACCGTGCCAACGGCCGCCTCTGGAAGTGCGGACAGGCGGCGAAATCCGGCCTTGCCCGCATCGTTCGCGGCAAGACGGTCAAATGCACGCCCGCCGGCCAAGATGCAGACGGCAACGCTCTCGCAACATGCGCCATCGGCACGACGGACATCGCAACGGAACTGGTGCAGCGCGGCTATGTCTTCGCGGTTCGCTCGTTTTTCGGTTCGCTCAACGACGTTGAAGACCAGGCCCAGGACGCCAAAATCGGGATCTGGCAGGGCGAGGTTCAGCGGCCGCAGGCGTGGCGCGATCAGCAATGGGAAGATGCGAAGCGTGACGCGCCTGACGGCTGCCCGATCAAGGGTTTGATCCGAGCGTCTTCAAAGCTCTACGCACTACCCTGGTCGCAGGGCTACGACCGCGCCAAAGTCCACACGAAGAAAGGCGAGCGCTGGTTCTGTAGTGAAGATGAAGCCAAAGCCGCCGGCTTCGCGTCCTTGGGCCGCTCATAAGAGCACCCTCACGCCGCCGCCCACACAAAGAACCCGCGGTCGGGGGAGACCGCGGGCGAAAGTAGAACCAGCGCGCTGTGGGGGATAGTGGAACGGCGCCAGGACTCTATCCACACCATACATCTCATCATTGCGGCCGTTTCAAGCGTGCGCCGGATGTGATTCGCATTTTGCTGTCAAGATGTGGCGCTTTGATTGAGACGGCTGGCTAAACTGCAACGCTTGCATCTCCGCGCTGCGTGGTTGCGCCGTCGAGTTCGTGCATACGCCATTCAAATTGCTTCCCGCCTCGGCGGATGCAATTCCGCAAGCACGCCCCTCAACAATCGCTTCGACAAGACCCTTTCCTATCGCCGAAAAGTCTGTGTTGCAGATTCACATCATGCTTTCAACGGAACGCTTTCAAAGCTGGGTGAAACTCCCTCAGAGCACTGCCTTTTCAATTCCGCGCCGCTAAAGTGCGGCCGGTTGTCGGGGCACGGGCGTTAGTAACCAGAGGGGTTTAAGTTATGTTTCGGAGACTGGTACTGGGGCTATGCGTTGTCTTGGGAATGGGTGCCTTGACGAGCGCAGACGCGCGCCGCTGGCACCGCCATCACCATCATCACGGCGATAAACTCATCATCATCGCCGAGTCCGACGTCGATCTCTCGCTCGACCATTACACGATCGACGTCAGCCAAGCCAAAGGCGCCTACAAGGGCATTCGCATCAAAAATGCGATGGGCAAACTGTTCGACGTCCGGCGCGTCGAGGTCGTCTATAGCGATGGTTCCGTCTGGGACGAGGATCGTCAGATCGATATGTACTGGGGCGAGCGCAGCCGGCCCATCAATCCGACCTACGAAAGCCGCTTTATCGATAAGATCAAAATTTCGCAGGAGCCGGGCTACGGACGCGGGCGGCTGCAGATCATCGGCATCCAAGACAGCGAAGGCCGGCGCATGGACCGCTCCGATGGCGAGCGCCGTTATTCGCGGACGCCGGATCGCTCGCGGCACCTTGTCTCCGACCGTTCGGAGGAGTCTGACAACATTCCCGTCAAGCCGACGGTGCCGATCGCAACGCCGACCGCACCGGGACAGCAGACGCCGGGTGGCGACGTGTTGTTCGGCGCGCAGTCCGTCGGCTTCCTGACCGACCGTGATGTCATCCGCATCGGCAATGAGGTCGGCAAGTTCGCGAAAATCCGTTTGCGGGTGCTCGATAACGACATCCACATCACCGAAATGAAGGTCGTCTACAACAACGGCGAAAGCGATACGCTCGCCGTCAACGCCGACATTCCGAAGAATTCGCGCACCAGCTGGATCGACCTTCGTGGGGACCGCTTCATCAAGGAAATCCAGCTTGTCTATCGCTCGCGGCCGAACTTCAACGGTCAGGCCCGGATCGAGGTCTTCGGGCGTTATGCGCCTGGCTGGCTCGGGGTGAATGGTGAAGGCCGCAAATATAACCAGGGTTGGCTGCTGCTCGGCGCCCAGACGGCGGGCTTCGTTGGGTTCGACAAGGACGATATTCCGATCGCCACCAATGAAGGCGGCTTCAAACGGCTTCGCGTCACCGTCCGCGATCGCGCGATCACGCTCAACGAGGTGAAGATCATCTATAGCGACGGCTCGGACGAAACGGTCCCGATCCGCACGCGCGTGGACGCAGGCGGCACCTACGGACCGATCGACCTCAAAGGTCGTCACGAGCCCATCGATCACATCGAAGCGCGCTACCGGTCACGCTTCTTTGACTCGTCCGCGAAGGGCAAAGGTGCGGCAATTGTCGAGATTTGGGGCAAGCACTAAGTCCATTCATACAAATGACACAAAAACAACGACTGAGGGGAGCTGGCGATACAGGCTCCCCTTTTTCGTTGAACACGGCCAATATGTTGGCCCCGGAGCCGCAAAGCCACATTCCGCACTGCACACGTAAACACACGGTTTTCTGATGGTTGTGCCCCTCAACGCTGTTTTGTGACATGGGGTGAATATGCTACCCGACGCCGACGAGTGGACGGCTTGTGATTCCACTCAAGGGGGACACCGCTTTGAACTTGAGTCTCAAGCAGCCGCTGCAAGTGGAAGGTCGTGCCGAACTGCGTCAGCGCGACATGCAATTGGCGACGCCCGGCCAGCCGGGAACGATGCCGGAAACGCAAAAGCAGCGCGTCCGCCGTTTGGCTGCGCACTGCCAGAAGTATCGGGGCTCGGTGCCGCGTCTGGCGGTCCTGCAGCTCGTCACGACGCTGGTGCCGCTGGTGCTTATCGTTGGGCTGATGTTCGCGACCGTTGAGCACGCCTATTGGGCGACGCTGCTGATGGCGCTCCCCGCCGCCGGTCTTTTGGTTCGCGCCTTCATCATTCAGCACGATTGCGGACACGGCTCTTTCCTCGCCTCTCGGCCGCACAACGATTTCGTCGGCCGGTGCATGAGCGTACTGACGCTGGCGCCCTA
>JAICUM010000027.1 GCA_025935855.1 Pirellulales bacterium
CGACTTCCAGCGAAACGGCCACATGCGCCGCGTCGCCGCTTTCCAGCTTCGGGGCAAGCCGATACGCCTCGGCTTTGTCCTCCGCCTGCGAAGCAAACGCCGCCAGCCCGGCGGCAACCGTGAAAACAAACAACAGCGATTTGTGGAAGCGCAGCATCGATTTACAGCTCACGAAAAGAGACGACCCGGCGGCCCCGGATGAGGAAATTGGTTCCCATTACGGGGCCGGGATCATAGCGACTGCCCTCCATCGACCCAAGACCGCTCTAGCTGCACCCTGGCTGCATCTATCCATGCTGGACAATCGCGAACCGCCCGCCGTGCCAACCGGCCCACTCGCGAACCACCACGCGGCGGGGCAGGGCGGCGTTCTTCTGCGGAGAATCGAGAATTCACGGAGAGTCCAATTGGCGCCTAATGCATTCAGGGACAAGAGCTTACGATCGAATCCGTGCGCATTCCGCACTGTCGGCGGCACGGAATTCGCGAACTTTCTATCGACCCAATCGATCTAACATGCGTACAACGTGTAGCTTGTCCTGGTCGCTAGCAACTGACCCCACCGGGTCAAGGGCGGCGAGGCAAGCTCGACGGCCAGCTAAAGTGTGGCGGGCTCTGGCTTTGAGGCAGTCAGAAACGCCCTGAATGAACGAATCACCCACCAGGCTAGCGCCAAGGAGAACGAAACGACGGGCGGAAGCAATCGCGGGCGAATGATTCGCATGGAACACCGCGTGCACGCCGGATTTAACCGGAGATGGAAGTTGGGAGAAGAGGTGTACCATGCATATCGACTATAAAAGCCCGTTGGTCCGCGAAATTCGCGACCGTCAACGCCAAGTCGCTTCGCGCGAGCAACTGCTCGCTCGCATCGACGCCGCTGAGCGTCTGATTGCCAGCGTCGAGCTCGGCGAAAACTATCAGCCCGCCCAGGTGCTGGAGCACCTCGGCACGAACGAGGGCGTTCCCGCGGCGAACCGCAAAATCGCCGGCCGCGATCTGGTTCACGATCTCCGCCTGCTGGTGGAAGATCTGTCCGACGCCGCCGAGCTGCCGGCCGACGCCATGGGCGAGCAGGTCTTCACCGTCGAGGAGCTGGCCCGCCAGTTCAACGTCTCGACCAAGACCATTTCGCGCTGGCGCGAGCTGGGCCTGGTCAGCCGCCGGCTAGTGTTCGACGGCCGCAAGCGCGTCGGCTTCCTCCGCTCCAGCGTCGATCGCTTCGTGCGGAACAACGCCGAGCGCGTCGAGCGCGGCGCCCGCTTCAGCCAGCTCACCGACGAGCAGCGCCAGGAGCTGACCGAGTACGCCCGCGAGATGGCGTCCAACGGCGGCGGCCAATCGGAAATCGCCCGTCGCCTGGCGGAGCGCACCGGCCGTAGCGTCGAGACAATTCGCGCCGCCCTCCGGCAGCACGACGTCGAGAACCCCGAGTCGGCGATCTTCCCAGTGCTCGGCGGACCGCTTACCGCGTCGCAAAAGCACAACGTGTACGAGGCGTACCGCCGCGGCGCGAGCGTCGACAAACTCTGCAGCGACTACAACCGCACGAAGACCACGATCTATCGGGTAATCAACGAGGTCCGCGCCCAGCGGATCATGGAGTTGCCGCTCGATTTCATCGACAATCCGCGGTTCTCGCGCAAGGGCGCCGACAACGCGATCCTCGGCCCGATGCCCGAGAGCGATGTGCCGACGCGCAAGCCGCGCCGACCTTCGGGATTGCCGCCGTACTTGGCCAGCTTGTACGAGATGCCTTTGCTCACGAAGGACCAGGAGCAGCACTTGTTCCGCAAGTACAACTACCTGAAGTACAAGACGGCCAAGCTGCGCAAGGATCTCGAGCCTGAGCAGCCCAAGGCGGCCCTCATGGACGAGATCGAGGAGCTGTACGAGCAAATCGTCGAAACCAAGAACCAAATTGCCAAGGCGAACCTCCGGCTGGTCGTGTCGATCGCCAAGCGGCACGTCACGCCGGATCAGAACTTCTTCGAGCTGGTAAGCGATGGCAACGTGTCGTTGCTGCGAGCGGTGGAGAAGTTCGACTACGCCCGCGGCAACAAGTTCAGCACGTATGCGAGCTGGGCGATCATGAAAAACTTCGCCCGCACCATCCCCGGTGAGTACCGCCAGCGGGACCGCTTCCGCACGAGCTACGACGAGCTGTTCGCGGCCACCGAGGAAGAGCGCGGCAATCCGATGGTCGACGAGCGGGCTCAATCCGACCGTCTGGAGAAGATTCAGCGAATCCTCCAGCGGCTGGACGAGCGCGAGCAGCAGATCATCATCGGCCGGTTCGGACTTGACCACTCCCGCGAGCCGCTCACTTTGAAAGAGGTGGGCGCCGAGATGGGTGTGACCAAAGAACGCATCCGGCAGATCGAAGCCCGCGCCCTGAACAAGCTGCGGCTGGCGGCGCAAGAGGAGAAGATTTCGATCGATCTGTAACCGACAACCCGCGGCCCCTCGGCGGCGTGCGTGAAAGCGCTCCGCCGGCGGTCGCGGAATAGGCCAACGAGAAGCCGCCGCGAAGTCAGCGAGACTTTGCGGCGGCTTTTTCTTTAAAGGTCAAAAGTCGCGACGCGTCGTCACGGCAGAAGATCGTTCACGTTGAGCTCACCCGGCGCCAAGCCTTCGCAGCTCACTGCCACCCGCTCGCCACGAGCATACACCGCGGATTGACGATAGGAGGGCTGATCACCCGGCCCCGAGGGGCTCTCATAAACCTCAACCCGCTCGTCGATCAGATTGACGATCCAATACACCGGCACGCCGGCGCGGGCATAAATGCGAACTTTCTCGCGATCGCGCGGCAACGACGAATCGGCGATTTCCACGACGAGGCCGACATCGGCCGCATCCGGGTGCCGCCGCATGTAGTCCCGCCCCGTGCCGCGGACCACGGCAATGTCCGGCTCCGGTTCGCTGTCGGCCGTGGTCATTGCCGATTGAATGCGGATGCTCCAGCCTTTCATAAGCCGCGCACGCAAGGCTTCCTCAACCATGCACAACGTCCCATCATGCGGCGGATTGTGCGTCATCTTGGGTGTGATCCAACCCTCCAGAAGTTCCACACGGTCGTCTTCCGTCAACACCCCCGCCTCGGCCATGCGATGGTATTCCTCGACCGTGAACCGCCGCGGAACGAACGGCATCACATCCGGCAGTCGGAAAGAGAGGGGCGAACCAATTGACACGTCATCATCCTAAAGCTGAAAAAGCAAGCGGCTCGTCAGTCCATTATATGGCGCCTGGCCACTCGCTAAAAGCGCGCCCGACAGGGCATCTGCTATGCTAAACGTCATTCGGACTGGCAGCCAGACGGACGACAAAAATGCTCAGCCGCGAAACGCTCGACAAATATCGCCGTATGACCACCGGCGAACGGTTCATGATGACCCTCAAAATGACCGAAGAGGCGACGCCATTGTTGGCGCAAGGTCCACCCGAGCTTGTCGCACGTCGCTTCGAGCTCATCCAGCGAGAGAACGATCTTAGAAACGAGAACATACTTCGCGCGTTGGCAAGACTGTCGCATGAACAATGACAGGCTGTTTATACGTCGTCCGGTAAATCGAATGTCCCTGAGGCATCTTTCAATGGTCCAGAAACTGGTCAGTTCTCTCGCACGCTGGCTGGCCATTGCTTCGATCAGTATGGCGCATGCCGAATCCCCAACTGTAAGCCCGCGTTTCGTCGACTCGCCCGAATTTGCCGAAAAAACGGTTACCGAAAAACTTCCGCCAGATGTGCGAATCCACGTCAACGCCCCAGCGGGTGATGCGGACGCAACGAAGCCAACGCGAGTCCTGGTTTACGCCCTGCCGAACGGCAACACCATCGAGCAAACGCTCGGTTGCAAAGTGGCCAAGGGCCTCGATTGGCACTACGACATTCAGCACGTCGCCGCCCAGGTGCGCCTGCTCCGCGAGCTGAATCCCGACGAGCGGCTCGTGCTCGTGTGCGCCGAAGCCGGCAAGCTCAGTTGGCCGAGCTGGCGCAGCAGCCATAAAAACGCCAACGAGCTGATTGGCAAATTCCTCGACGACTGGCGCGCCAAATTCGGCGGCGCCGAGGCCAAAGTCACGCTCACCGGCCATAGCGGCGGCGGCGGCTTTATCTTTGGCGTCATCGAATCCGCCGACGACATCCCGGCCTACATCGAGCGCATCGCGATTCTCGACGCCAACTACAACTTCGACTCCGCGAAGCACGCCGGCAAACTGCTCCGCTGGCTGAACGGCGACCCGTCGCGCCGGCTCATCGTGCTCGCTTACGACGATCGCAACATCGAGCTGAACGGCAAGAAAGTCGTCGGCCCCGCCGGCGGCACGTACCGCGCCACCGAGCGCATGCTCGCGGCGTTCGAGCCGCACTTCGAGATCACCGAGAAAAAGACCGGCCCCTTCGTCGAATACTCAGGCCTCGACGGCCGGGTGCGTTTTTACGTCCACCCAAATCCGCAGAACAAGATTCTGCACACCGCGCTCGTCGGCGACATGAATGGCCTGGTCCACGCCCAAACGCTCGGCACGCCGGCCGAGGGCGACTGGGGCGCGTTCGGCGGCCCGCGCGCTTACGAAAAATGGATCCAACCGGAACCCACGCCAAAAACAAGCAACCCCGCAGCGCCGTCAAAAACCGCGAGTCGCGCCGGCCGTTCGTTCAAGGTGAAAATCCCAGCCCGGCCGCACGACGCCGTCAACGGTCAGGCCTTCATGAAATCCATCGCCGACCTGAAGCGCGACGAGCGCGAAAAGGCTGTCCTCAAGGAAATCCTCGCCGGCAACATCCCCAACTTTCTCCGCAAGTTCGTCCGCGTCCCGATCAAATCCGGCACGCAGAGCGGCACGCTCGAAGTCGCGCCCGACTACCTCGCCATCGGCAGCGACGACGATTTCGTCCGCATCCCCATGACGCCGCAAACCGCCCAGCAAATCGTCGAGGCGTTCGGCTGCGTCCTCCCCACGCGCAAAATGGTGGACGCCATCGACACGGCAGCCAAAGTTCGCCTCGAACCGCAGCCGCTCACCAAGGATCGCGAATCTGTCGCCGCATTCCTTCTCGAAAACGAAAAGATCGAACAACAGCGCAAGGGCAAACCGCTTGGCGCCCTGGTCACCGGCGCCAAGAAAGACATCGTCGTCTCGCCGCGCATCTTCGAGAAGCCCAACCGCCTCGTCATCTACGGCTGGCGCCAACTGAACGGCAAGCCGATCCAGCCCCTCACCAACGTCCACGTCAACTGGTACGTCGATTACAGCCACGGCGTCCGGCTGATCAACGCCGAAATGCAGCTCGTCGGCAAGCCAGCGCACATTGCTGAACTGCTCGAAGATCCCAATCGCTCGAGCATCGTCAGCGACGAAGGCCCCATCCACCCCCCGCGGTATCCGGACTAGCCTCACCAGCACCTACTTTCATTCGCGTACCATCGCATGATTCGCACCCAATTCCTCTTTGCGACCTTTGCGATCTTCTGTCAAAAATTCTTCTGCTTCTAACCTCCTGTCTCACACGCCCGCTTCAGCGGCTCAAGCGTCCCCTCGCCACTCGGCCGGCCGAAGGTCGAGATAAACCACATGATCGCCCGCGCCCACAGCGGCAGCCCGGCATGTGAAAAATCGACGCCTTGCTCCACTCGCGTTGCGTTTCCGTCGGCAAACAAGTCGTAGCTTTCATCAACAAATCGCTCCGACGGTTCGCCCACCATCCGATGCCGCAGCGTGAGCGCCAGCGGCGGCTGGCAGCGCACCACCTCGGTGGTCGCCTCGCGCCGCTTCCCAGACATTTGATAAACCGTCTCAAACTGTTCCCCCAGCCGCACTGGACCGACGTCGCGGCGGCTCACGCTCACGAGCTTTTCGCTCCACGCCGCCATCCGCTGCGGATCGGCGATGAGCGGCCACACCTCCTCCAGCCGCGCCGCGATTTGTACCGATTCAATAAACGCCATGACGAATCCGTTTCCCAGAACGCCAACTCCCGGCGCACCGCGCATCGACGCCTGCGCATTAACGAGCACTCCGCCGCTGCGGTCCGCTGTGCCGCGATTGTACAATGGACGCCGACCGGTCAATCGCCCGAACCGAAAGTCGCACGCCCATGCACCGCACGCGCTTGTTTACGCTGATTGCCGCCTTCGCCGCCGTCGCGCCGGCGGCTCGCGCGGTGATCACGCTCGACGCCAATTTCGACTCCGGTTCGCTCAAAAGCTACACCGTCAGCCGAGGCGAGGTGGACCTCGTCGGCCGCGATAGCTACGCCTTCAGCAACCACCAGCTCGGCAGCGGCGACTGGCGCTGGATTTACTTCAAAGCCACCGGCGTCCAAGGACAGAACCTCACCTTCTCGATCAGCGGCGAGTTTGCCGGCGACGACACCAATTATCCGCCGACGCCCAATAACCACGAGCTTAAAGACCATGAGATGGTCTACTCCTACGACAACGTCAACTGGAACTTCTTCCCGCACGCCAACAACCAGTTGCTAAATATCGGGAATCCGGACACCAACGGCGCCAACGACGTTTTTAAGTTTGGCCTCGGCCAACCGTTCGCGCAGGACACAGTGTACGTCGCCTACGCGCTGCCGTATCAGTATTCGCGCACCGTGGCGCTGACGCAGCAAGTGCTCGCATCGCCCTGGGGCATGCCGACCGCCTCCGCTCACGGGAACGCCGACGGAATCATCGGCCAATCGCCGGCCGGAACTGATGACATCGGCCGCTCGATTCCGGCTCTCAATCTATACGCCTATCGCATCACCAACCCGGCGACCGACTCAACCACGCCGAAGCACAAGGTGATGATCGCCACCGGCCAGCACGCCGCCGAAACGCTCGGCATCCACACCTACGAGGGACTGGTCCAATGGCTGATTTCCGACGATCCGCGCGCCGCCGCCCTCCGGGATAAAGTCGAGGTATTCGGCTACCCGACGCTGAACGCCTCGGGGCGCTATGCCGGATTGAGCCGTGCCATGCTGCAATTCCCCAACACCGATTCCAACGGCTACTGGTCCCCGGTGAGCGGCAGTAGCGGCTACGTCAATCCCGAACGTACGGAGCAAAAGTTCAACGGTGAAGCCATGCGCACCGATAAGGCCTCGACCCCAGGGAATAACGTGGATCTGTTCCTCGACTTGCATTCCTCGGTGCCGGATTACAACATTGTCGGCCCGAACGGGCAGGGCGGCTCGCTGAATCCCGGCGACGGCCTGTACCGCGACGATTGGGGGTACATCACCACCGGTCACGAGAATGATCCCTGGTGGCTGGCCTTGCGCGCCTTGCAGCCAAACCTGCTCCAAAGGGGTTCCAGCACTTCCGGCACGACGCTACCGGCGTTCGCCCGCACCTACCTGAACGCCCAGATGTCGGTGACGCTCGAAAACCAATTCGCCATCAGCCGCCCCGTCTCGTTCTATCAGGACTACGGCAAGAACATCGGCATCGCCATGTATCAGGCCTACGTTCGCGTCGCCAACGCGCTGCCCGGCGACTTCGACGAAGACGGCGACGTCGATCAAGGCGATCTCGCCGCCTGGCAACAATTCGTCGGCACGCTCACCGGCGCCCAGCACTACCAAGGCGACGCCAACGGCGATGGGCGCGTCGACGGCGCCGACCTGCTCGTCTGGCAGCAACAATTCGGAACGGCCGCAACAACCGCCGTCCCCGAGCCAGGCAGCGCGGTAATTGTGTTCGTGCTCAACGCTGTTATGCTGGCGCGACGCTCACTCGCGAAATAGCCCCGACCTAGCTAGGTCGGGGCTAGCGCCAGAGTTCGTTCTCCATTCGGAGGGACGCCTCATGCCATGCTATCTCTACACATGGCACGCATACGCCACGTGGATGCCCGATCGCAAGCAAGGCTACGTTAAAAAGGGAAAGGGCGTCCTGCCGCCAGACGAAAAACAAGCCGCCAAGTATCGAGCTCGCCAGAAAGAACCTGCCGCGTCGTTTGATGACGTCATTCAGCGCCTCGCCATCGACGAATGCCTGGTCGCCGCGGAAAGGCGTAAGTTTCGCCTGCACGCCGTCGCCACGGAACTTACGCACCTCCACGTGCTCATTAGCTGGACGGGCACAGGAACATTCGAGCAACTGCGCCGCGGCCTCCGCGAATCCATCACGCGCCGCCTGAACATCCACCACCGCCGCACCTGGCTTGAATCCGGCGGCAGTCGCAAACGCGTCCGCGATCAACGCCACTTCGATTATCTAATGAACCAGTACCTCCCCAACCACGGCGGCTGGAAATGGCGCGAAAACGTCGGCTACTACCGCTGACGCGAAGCTTGACCCATATTCAATGCACAGCCTCTCTCATAAGCCGCGCCCCAAATAGCCCCGACCTAGCTAGGTCGGGGCTAGCGCCGAGCAACGCGTTCCATCTCAGGCGCTCTAGCGACTTTGGTCGCCCTTCAGCTTCTTCACCTGCTCTTCGAGCGACTCCTTCGCCCGCTTTAGCTCGTCCACCTGCTGCTTCAGCTTGGAAAGCTGGTCGGCGCTAATGATCGCTTGGCTTGGCGGCGTTTCGATCGCCGACGGTCGCGAGTAAGTCGCTGCCGCTGGCGGCTGTACCGGCTGGATGGGAGCCGTGGGCTGAGCGACCGCCCTAACGTTCTGCCCAAGCGGCAGCGCGTACGGCGTGGCATTGTACGCCGACACTGCCCAGAAGGGACTTCCTTCGGCCACCCCTAAAACGTACGCCGTTTTATCATCGACGATGCCAGTAATTTCGAGCTTCTTCTGCTTCTGAAAGTCCTTCACCGCTTGCTCGGTGAGGGAACCAAAGTCGCCGTCCACCACCAGCTCCGGCGACGGCTTGAGCTTGGCATTCAGTCGTTCCTGAAGAGCCGAGACTTGCGGTCCTTTCGAGCCGGACTTCAAGTCGCTCACTCCCGCCGCCTTGAGCTGGTCCTGCACCTGCCGCGAATTGATCTGGCTCATCTTCACTTCGGCGGCGGCGAGCTTCGCGTCCGCCTCGGCCTCCAAGGCCTCCTGCCGCGAGCCAGCTTCTTTAAGGCCCTGCGCCTTCATCTCGAGTGCTTCGGCCTTTTTCTGCAGCCCCTCCGCCTTCAGGCTCCAATACTCGCCTTCCATCTTGAGCGATTCACGATCCACGCGGCGCTCCTGCAGTTGACTCGAACCGATGGGCGCGAATTGAAACGGCGAACCGCTCGGCCAACCGGGCTGCGCAAACGGATTATCCGGCGAACCAGCCGCTGCCGCCGCGACGGTCAGCCTCGGCGCCTTTACCGCAATGAGCGCGGCGTCGGGAGTAGTCTTGCCCATCGCGTCACGAGCGGCGTTCATTCGTTTCTCGGCAGCAGCCGCCGCCTTTGCGGCTTTAGCCGCTTGCGCCTCCGCCGCCTTTTGCGCAACGGCCGCCTCGGACGCTGCTTCTGCCGCCTTTCCCTTCGCTTCTTCGGCAGCTTCTTTCACGACAGACGCCTTGCCGTCATCGGCAACCGCCGCGAACGCTTGATTGGAATCGCCCGCGTCCGCCACCAGCACGGCGCCCGCGCCGCCGCCGGAGGCATAATCTCCGCCGCCAGGCCGATCGGCCGATGCCACGGCCAGCGTTCCCGCGGCAAGGCACACGCCCAACACACCCACGGCCGGTTTGGAAATAGCGGCGATAGTCATGGCAAGCATTCCTTTTTCAGCAAGGAGGTAAGACGCGCTGGCGGCCCCTTTCGAGGACGCCATCGCGACCGTTTTCAGTAAAGGCCCCTTCGCGGCGAAGGCGATGCTCGTGGCGACCGTTTTGGAAACGAGCGCCGGCGTCGCCGCCGCCTGGGCCGAAGCCATCGTCATCTTTGTCACTGCCAGCGTCGTCGTGAGCGTCAGCCCGCGGCGCACCATCCGCGAACGCAAGATTCGCATCCCGCGCGCGACGCGGCCCTTCACCGTCTGCCGCGTCACGCCGAGCTGCTCCGCCGCTTCGTGCCGCGAACGGCCCTCGAAATAGCAAAGCACCAGCGGCTCGCAGTACCGTGCCGGCAGCGCGTGCAGCTCTTCCAACAGCGCGATGCACTGCTCTTTGCGCAGCAGATCGGCCTGCTGGTCTTGCTCCGAGACGGGATCGTCCAACAGCGGCAGCTCGAACCGCCGCAGCCCGCGGTCCTTCGCCAACAGCGCCGTGCGAAACGCCACGCGATACAGCCAACCCGCGACGCTGTCGGTGGAACGGATTGACTTCGCCTTTCGCGCCAGAATGAGAAACGTCGCCTGAAACGCGTCCTCGACGTCCTGCCGATTCTTGAGCACCTGCGAGCAAACGCCCCACACCATCGAGGCATGCGTTTTGACGATGGCCGTAAACGCCGCCTCGTCCTTATACCGCCAGAACCGCATCAGCCGCTCGCCATCGGTCTGCCGTAGCAGTGTGATGGCGCCAGCAGGACGAGGCGGCTGTTCAGCGGGAGTTTTCGCGGGCTTGATCGCGGCTGGCTTCTGCATAAGGTGCGTCTCCATACCTCTAGAGACTACCCCCACGCCCCCCGGACCAGAAATTCCAAAGAAACTTTGCCCGCCGCCAGCATTTCAAGACAGACTCGAAAATAGCCCCGACCTAGCTAGGTCCGGGCTGCGGCGGAGAGCGTTTACCCACCTCGGCCTCCCGACCCGCTCACTTCTTCCCTCCGCATCGCCGCCCCCACGGCCCCATAAACGCCGCCCATTGCTGCGCGGCGTCCGATGGCGGCGTCGCCTCGATGACCTTCGCAATCTCGTCGGCTGACATCCCCCGGTCCAGCATCTCCCGCTTCAGATCCATCTCCGCCCGTCGCTTGCTCAGCCCGTCCATCCAGCAATAGGCGATGCTAACAATTGTGATGATGACCCCCGTCACGCAGCCCAGCGTGGTCAGCACGACCACGAACCGCTGGTTCTCGTCCAGGCCCAGGAACGCGTCGCTCCACGCATCGTGTGTCGCAACAGCCAGCAACCAATTCGCGACGTGCAACATTAATCGCTCCAGTTTCACACCTAGGCGTCGGACTTTTGCGACGGACCGCGCGCATTTATCACCTGCTCAATCTCGCCCGCCGACATCCCCCGTTCAAGCATCTCCCGCTTGAATTCCAGCTCATTCCGATGGCAGGCATACTGCCGCACGTATTTGGCAATCCCCTTGACGATCGAGCCGACCGTGATGATCAGCACCACCAGCGTCAGCCAATTAAACGGCGTCGGCATTTCGACGATTCGCTGAAAAATGTCGGCCATCGCGTCCTCCCGGCCACTCACCGGCCAGGCAAATCGAGTTGGGATTCCATATGCTATTCGCCAGCGGCAGAAAGCTCTTGCCTCTAAATACTAACGACGGGACGAATTCTGCACACGCACCCCAGTTTACTGCCTATTTGTTGTGCGAAGCCTGCCCGCGACTAATTGACCGCCGGCCATAACCCGTTTACTGTAAAGATGTTGGATTGTTTTCATTAGCTGCACTCCACAAACACTTCACCTCAAGCCAGCACGCCCTTGGCCGATCACAAGCAAAAACCCTGGGGCGGCGTCTTCGATGGCGAAACCGATCCGCGCGTCGAACGCTTCAGCGAAAGCGTCAGCTTCGACCACCGACTCGCCGAGCACGACATCCGCGGCTCCGTCGCCCACGCCCGCATGCTGGCATCCACCGGCATGCTCACGCCCGCCGAGCGCGACCAGATTGTCGCCAGCCTGGAGCAAATCGGCCAGGAGATCGCCGCCGGCCGCTTCCCGTTCCGCCAGGAGCTGGAAGACGTCCACATGAACATCGAGCGGGCCCTCATCGACCGCATCGGAGACGTCGGCCGCAAGCTCCACACCGGCCGCAGCCGCAACGACCAGGTTTCGACCGACTTCCGCCTCTGGATTCGCGACGCCATCGACCGCCTCGACGGCCTGCTCGCGAACCTGCAGCGGGCCTTCGTCGATCGCTGCGACCGCGACCACGGCGTCATCCTCCCCGGCTACACCCACATGCAGCGGGCCCAGCCGGTGCTGGCCAACCACTACTGGCTCGCCTACTGCGAGAAGTACCAGCGCGACCGCGATCGGCTGGCCGACGGCCGCCGCCGCGTAAACCAGTTGCCGCTCGGCACGGCCGCGCTCGCCGGCACGAGCATCCCCATCGATCGTCACTTCGTCGCGAAGGAGCTCGGCTTCGAAGGCGTCGTTGCCAACAGCCTTGATTCCTCCAGCGACCGCGACTTCGCCATCGAATTCGCGTTCACCCTTTCGCTCATCGCCGAGCACCTCAGCACCTGGGCCGAGGAGTGGATCCTGTGGTCCACCGTCGAGTTCCGCTTCCTGCGACTGCCGCAGGCCTATTGCACCGGCTCGTCGATCATGCCGCAGAAAATCAATCCCGACGTGCTGGAGCTGATCCGCGGCAAAACAGGCCGGGTCATCGGCAATCTCACGTCGCTGTTGGTCCTCGTGAAAGGGCTGCCGCTGGCCTACAACCGCGACCTGCAGGAAGACAAGCCGCGCGTGTTCGATTCGGCCGACACGGTCGAAGCATGTCTGGAGCTGGCCGCCGCCGTGGTGACCGGCGCCGAGCTGAACCGCCCCGCGATCGTCGAACGCCTCGAGCGCGGCTACCTCGACGCCACGACGCTGATGGAACACCTCATCAAGCGCGGCGTCCCGCAGCGCACGGCTCACGAAATCATCGGCCGCCTCGTCGCCACGGCCATGAAGCGCGACGTGCCGCTGGCAAAGCTCGACGCGGCCGAGTTCCAAGCCGCCCACCAAGCGCTCGACGACAGCGTGTTTAAGGTCCTCGGCATCGAGCAAGCGGTCCTCGCCTTCACTAGCGAAGGTTCCACCGCCCCCGCCGAAGTCGCCAAACAAACCACCGCCTGGAAAACCCGCCTCCAAATGGAGTAGCTCAAAAAGACCAACCCCACGCTCCAACAACCCACCCCACTAGCCGGAGGGCCACGCCCTCCGGGATTCCCGGACCGCGTGGCGATCCGGCTAACGACGCCACTCAAAGCCAGCCCAGTCAACGTGCAACAACCTCCTTTGAATAAACAACTCGCGACTATCTTCGCCGTCCTCCTCGCCCTCAGCGTCCCCGCCGCGGCGCAAGAAGCCGCGCCGCCCGACGGCGCCCCTCCCGCCGCGGCACGCAAGGCTCCGGTAGTAAGCGTGCCGCGCACCGCCGCCACCGCGCCGACGCTCGCCGACTACGCCCGCCGCGACCCGGCCCTCGCTGCCGTCCTCTCACTGCCGCGGCAAACCGCCGAAGAACAGTTGCGCGCCGTCAAACTTCTCATCGACCTCGGGCATCCCGAAGTCGCCGCGCTCATCCTGCCCGAGTTGCTGAAGCAAAAGCTCGACGCCAAGCAGCAGGCCGCGCTCGTCGAAAAGTTCGGCTCCGCCGCGTTCCTCAAGCTCATCCGGCTTGATCCGCCGCCCCAGGGCGACCAGCCCGCCAGTCCGCTGAACGGCGCCCGCATCTTCGCGCAGGCGTGCCTCTCAGCCGCCGACGCCGCGGCGCATGACCCGGCGCGCCTCGCCGCGATCGTCGCACAGCTCAACGCGCCCACCCCGGAAGAACGCTACGCCGCCCGGGCCGATCTGCGCACCACCGGCGACCCCGGCATCATCGCCGCGTTCTCCGCCCTCGCATCTGCCACGACCGAAGACGCCCGCGCGAACATCCTCGCCGCGCTCGCTGAAATGCGCCCGGCCATCGACCAGCCGCTGTTGGCCGTCCTGGCCGACGCTCAGGGCCAACTCCGCCGCGACGCCGCCGAGCTCGCCGGTTACGCCAAAGTCACCGCCGCCCGAACGCTGCTCGCCACCATTGCCGTCTCGAGCGACGCCTCGGCCGGCGGCGCCGCCCGCGCCGCGCTCGCCAAGCTCGGCCTCTCGGCCCCAACTCCCGCCGAAGTCGAAAAGCTCCTGCATCAAAAACTCGCCACGCTTAACCAGCAGCCGATGCCCACCCGCGGCGACGGCACGCACGGCCTGTGGTGGACCTGGAACAACGTCGCCAAGAAACTTCAGTTTGCCGAGTACGCCGAGCCGCAGCTTCGCATTCTCACCGCGGCGCGACTCACGCGCGCCCTCGCCGAAGTCACCGGCCTGAAGTCGCCTGCCGACGCCCGCCTGCTGGTCGTGAATAGTCTCGAAGAAGCCGCGCTCGTCGGCGGCCAACCGTCGCCTGCCTTGCAAAAAATCATCGCCTCGCTGTCGCCGGCCGAGCTCAGCGCCGCATTGCGTGAAGCCGTCGCCGCGAACGCCCTCGCCGCCGCCACTAGGCTCATCGACGAGATCGGCCTCCGCGGCGACGCCTCGGTTCTCGCCACCTCCGACGGCGCTCCCTCGCCGCTCGCCGCCACGCTCTCCCATCCGGTGCGTCGAGTCCGCTTCGCCGCGCTCTCGGCCATCATGCTGCTCGCGCCGTCGCACTCGTTCCCCGGCTCAAGCAAAGTCGCCGACGCCCTCTGGTATTTCGTCGCCGGCGGCGGCGATCCGGCCGTCGTCGTCGCGGCGCCCGACATCGTCCAAGCGAGTTCCTGGGCCGGCCAGCTCCGCGGCCACGGCTTCGACGCCACCCCCACGCGCTTCGGCCGCGAAGCCATCGCCGCCGCCATCGATCCGGCCACCAGCCCCCGCCTCGCGCTCGTGGTCCTGGACAGCGACATCGACCGTCCCACCGTCGGCGAAGTCGTGTACCAACTCCGCGTCAGCGATCGCACTGCCGGCGCCGCGATTCTCATTTGCTGTAGCGCCCCGCACCTGGAGCTGGCCCAGCGCATCGCCGCCGCCAACCCGCGTGTCCTTGCCGTGCCGAGGCCCCATGCCGAGGGCGCTTTGGCCGCGCTCGCCGACCAGGCGCTGGCACTTGGCGGCCAACCGCCCGCCACCAAAGAAGATCGCACCGCCGAAGCCAAGCAAGCCCTCGCCTGGCTCGCCAAGCTCCTCGCCGCCGGCTCGCCGTACGACGAACTGGAGCGCGATGCCGCGCTGCTCAACCGCACCCTCTACCTGCCCGAGCTCAGTATTCCCTCGCTGCAAGTGCTCGCCGTCCTGCGCAGCGCCGACGCCCAGACCCAGCTCGTCGATTACGCCAGCTCGCAAACCTTCCCCATCGACGCCCGCCGCGCCGCCGCCAGCGCGCTCGCCGAGAACGTCAAACGCTTCGGCGTCCAGCTCACCCACCCGCAAATCCGCACGCAATACGACCGCTACAACGCCAGCGAATCCGCCGACAAGGACACGCAACAAGTGCTCAGCCAAATCCTCGACATCCTCGAAAAGAAGCCGCCGACGCTCCCGAGTAAATAATCTTCCGGCTCCCTCCCCTTTTGGGGAGGGCTGGGGAGGGGGGTTGAAGTTGGTACACGCTTCACGTCACCCCTCCCTAACCCTCCCCATCAAGGGGAGGGAACAGGAGGATACGCTGCTCCGCCATACATGCCTGCTCGTTCCCCGCAACTCGATGACTCCCCAGCCGCGCCGCTGCCCGGCATCATCGGCGGCAGCCCGGCCATGCAGGAGGTCTATCGCACCACGCGGCAGGTCGCCCGCTCCAGCGCCTCGGTGCTCCTGCTCGGCGAAACAGGCACGGGCAAAGAGCTCATCGCCCACGCCGTCCACACCCTTAGCGGCCGCCGCGATCGCCCCTTCGTCCGCGTCAACTGCGGGGCCTTGAGCGAAAGCCTGCTGGAAAGCGAGCTCTTCGGCCACGTCCGCGGCGCCTTCACCGGCGCCATCGACAACCGCACCGGCCGCTTCGAGGCCGCCCACCAGGGCACGATCTTCCTCGACGAAATCAACTCCACCACGCTCCACCTCCAGGTGAAGCTGCTCCGCGTCCTGCAAGAGCGCGAGTTCGAACGCGTCGGCGACACGCGCACCATCCGCGTCGATACCCGCATCATCGCCGCCAGCAACCGCGACCTGTTGGAGCTCGCCCTCGACGGCCGATTCCGCGAGGACCTGTACTACCGGCTAAACGTCGTCCCCATCTTCCTGCCGCCGCTCCGCGACCGCATCGAAGACATCCCGCAACTGGTCACCCACTTCCTCAACTTCTACAACGACAAAAACGACCGCTACGTCGCCCACATCGAGCCTCGCGCCCTCGAGGCCATGCAGCGCTACCTCTGGCCCGGCAACGTCCGCGAGCTGCAGAATTACGTCGAGCGCGCCGTCGTGATGGCCACCGGCGACGAGCTCACGTTCGAGCTCCTACCCGAGGCCGTCCGCACCGGCCGGCAGCCGAAATCCCTCGGCCCGCGTAGCATGAACTTTGAGGAACTGACCGAGGAGCTAGTGCTGCAAGGCCTCAACTCCGCCGGCGAGGAGGCCGACGACCTCCACGGCCGCATCGTGAACCGCGTCGAGCGCGAAGTCATCTCCCAAGTGATGACCAAGTGCGACAAAGTGCAAATCAAAGCGGCCGCCCGCCTGGGCATCAACCGCAACACGCTCCACAAGAAGCTCAAAGAATACGGCCTTGACGGCGAAGGAGATGAACAATGAAAGGCGTGCAATTTGTCGTTGACGACACCGGCAAAAAGAAAGCCGTGCTGATCGATCTGCGAATCCATGGCCGGGCGTGGGAAGATTTCTACGACGGTTTGATCGCCATGCAGCGAGTAAACGATCCTGTTGAACCTCTCGAAGCGGTGAAAAAACGGATCCTGGGTGAAGAGAAGTGAACTACTCGGTCGTTATCTCGCGCGAGCCTAGCCGCGAATTGACACGGCTTCCAAAGTCGACGGTCAAACGCGTCTTCGCAAAACTCGATGGGCTGGGAATAAATCCTCGACCTTCGGGCAGCAAGAAGCTTGTTGGCTACGTCGATCTTTGGCGAATTCGCGTGGGGGATTATCGCGTCATTTACCGTATTGAAGATGATCGACGCGTGGTCACAGTCCTTCGCATCCAACATCGTCGGGACGCATACGACCAGCTTCCGTGAGTACTATGACCACCGGCGTCAACATGCTGTGCTTCACCGCGAGCTACGCCGTCGCGCTGGCGCTCGAGGTGCTCGGCGTCTGGAAACGCCCGCCCTGGCGGCGGCTCGCCACCGTTGTCGCCGCGGCCGCGGGACTCCTCGCCCACACCTGGTATCTCGCCAAGCGCGCCGGCCAATCCCCCTGGGCGCCGCTCGCCAGCCAGCACGATTGGTACCTCGCCGCCGCGTGGCTTCTCGCCCTCGCGTATCTCGGGCTGGTGATCTATCACCCTCGGGCGCCGATGGGCCTCTTCCTGCTCCCCATCACGCTCGCGCTCATCGCCGCCGCCTACTTCGCGAACACCGAACCGCTCGCCAGCGCCGACATCCCGCGCGTCTGGGGCATGCTCCACGGCGTGCTGCTCATGCTCGGAACCGTCGCGGTGCTCCTCGGCTTTGTCGCCGGCGTGATGTACCTCGTGCAAAGCTACCGCCTCAAGAACAAACTGCCGGCCGGCGAGCGCTTCCGCCTCCCCAGCCTCGAATGGCTCCAGCGTATGAACGGCCGATCACTCGCCGCGGCCACGGTGCTGGTCGGCCTGGGCTTCATCACCGGCGTCCTCACCCGGCTCGCCCAACGCGACGGCGGCGGCCTCCCCTGGCGCGACCCCGTCGTCCTCAGCCTCAGCGGCATGTTCTCCTGGCTCGTCGCCGCCGAAGTCTTCCGCCTCGCCTACCCGGCCGCCCGCCGCGGCCGCAAAGTCGCCTACCTAACCGTCGCCGCGTTCATGTTCCTCGTAATCACGCTCATCGCCTTCCTCCAAGAAGACGAAGTCCACGGCAAGCCGCGCGAAGCAAGCGACAGAGGCGTTAGTATTCTTCCGGCCCCCTCTCCCTCGTGGAGAGGGCTGGGGAGAGGGGCGAA
>JAICUM010000463.1 GCA_025935855.1 Pirellulales bacterium
CGGCACGGGGCCGCGAGCATCGTGAACTTTGAACTGCTTGCGCCCTCGCCGGCTGAGCGCGCCCCGAACAACCCCTGGCCTGAGTGGCCGCGGATTTTCCGCGTCGATTACTCGCACGCCGAGGTGAAGGCCCGCACCGGCAGCGACCCGCGCGCTTACAACATTATGACCAAGGAGTTCATCGACGACGGCCAAGGGCGCGTGAAGGGCGTGAAGACCGTCGAGGTGGATTGGTCAAAACCCGTCGCTGGCGGCGCGCCGTTTAGCGAAAAGGAAGGCAGCGAAAAGATCTGGCCCGCCGATCTGGTGCTTTTGGCGACCGGCTTCGTCGGTCCGGAGCTGGCCGTGGCCGAAATGCTCGGCCTGGCCACAACGGAGCCCCGCCGCGGCTGGACGACCTTCGCCGCCGAGCACGGCCAATTCGCCACGAGCGTCGACCGCGTCTTCGCCGCCGGCGACTGCCGCCGCGGCCAATCGCTCGTGGTCTGGGCCATCAACGAAGGCCGCGGCGCGGCGCGGGCCATCGACGATTACCTGATGGGTTCCACGAGCCTGACGGCGCCGGGAATCAACGTGCCGGCGCAGGTCGTCTAGCGTTCTGTCAGGTCCGACGGCGTCTAAAGCGGTTCGCGAGGCTGTAGCTGAACGACGTCCAAGATCCCAGATTGGCCGAAGGAGCATTGTGATGTCGGCGTCAATGGTTGGCTCAACCGCTCCGGATGTCCAGCTTTATCTGTCGACCGGCGAGGCGATTCGACTGTGCGATCTGTGGAAGGGCCATCCGGTCGTGCTGTTCTTTTATCCCAAGGACAACACCTCGATCTGCACGAAGGAAGCCTGCGCGTTTCGTGATTCGTATGAAGACTTCGTCGAGGCCGGTGCCACCGTCGTCGGAGTGAGCAGCAGCTCGGCGGAAAGCCATCGCCGCTTTGCGGAGGAGCATCGGCTGCCGTTTTTGCTGGCGGTCGATGAAGGCGGCGCCCTGCGCCGGGCGTTTTGCGTGCCGAAAACGCTGGGCTTGCTGCCGGGCCGCGTGACCTATGTGATCGATCGGCAGGGCGTCATTCGCTCGATGTTCAGCGCTCAATTCGCCGCGGAGAAACATGTTCGCGAAGCGCTTGCCGCGCTTGGGCAACTACGTGACGAACCACCATCGTCACCGTCGGACGCCGCCTCGTGTTAGCCGGCGTCGTCGCGAAGCCGCCACGAAGGCGAGTAGGGCCATCGACGACGTCGCCCCCGGCTCGGGGACACCCCGCGTGTGGGCGAACAGCCAGTCGTATACCCCGGGCGAGTCGTAGACGACGGGCCAAATGCCGTGGCCGCCGGTGGGGAACTCGACGTAGTTGAGGTCGTGGCTGGTGGCGGAGAAGACGAACGTCGTCGTCGTGTCGCGCGAAGAGGGATAGGCCGGTAGCGTTTCATGCGCCGCGTTGAGAATGCTGTTGAGCACGTTATGGCTGGTCGCCACCGACACGGTCGGGTCGTTTCGCGCGTGGAAGGCGGCGATCGACTGATCAACGAGCCGGCTCGCCACGAAATCGCTCGCGGGCGCCACGCCGCAAATCGGAATGGCCGCGGCGAAGGTGGTCGGATAGCGGCTGAGCATGTTCCACGTTCCGCCGCCGCCGTTGGAGAGGCCCGTCACATAGAGCCGATCGGGATCCACGTGCTGCTCGCCGAGCGCGCGATTAATCATGGCCATAACGTTCGAGGTGAGCGTGGTGCTGGACCAGGCGCCAGTTGATTGCGGGGCGTAGAGGAAGGCGCCGCGGCTCTTGGCCTCGGCCAGGAGGTTGTCGATGTTGCCGTTGACCTGGGCGGTGTTGTTGGTCCCCGCTTCGCCCGCGCCGTGGAGGAAGAGAATGAACGGCCGCTCGGCGCCGGGCAGGCTGGCCTCGGGAGGCACGTAGAGCCGGCCGGGAAGGATGGTGGCGGCGCCGGATTTGAGCGAGAAATCGAGGAAGTCGGCGACATTCGCCGCATGGGCTTGGCAAGCGATGGCTGCCAACATGAGGCCGGCGAGCCAGAGAATTCGTCTGTGCATTAGTCCCCTCTCTCTGTTGTCTCTGGCAAACACTGCGGCGCCTTAAGCGCCGTCCTTCCCTTACATGAGTCCCACGGCGCCGAACTTTTTGCAACTAATTGCGACTTCGTCCGGCAGGGAACGGCGGCGAACGCCGGGGCTTGCGAACTGAGAGCGCCGGCATGCTGAAGTACGCACGGTCGATTCGGTTTCGTAGCCATGCGTTCTTTCGTCTTTCCCTGGCTAATATTGGCGGGAGACTTTTGCGGTTCTTTTTACAGTCGTTGGCGCGGGCCGGCCTTAAAACGTTGAGTTTTTCGGTTGTTCGAGTTGCCAGCCACGGGCCTGAGGGGCGAATTGCTGGCCCCGAATCTCCACTCTGCCTATAGTAAATGTCGCTTATCCGCCGCTCCACGGCGCCTCTCTTCCGCACTACCTGACACACCCGCGCTCCGCTCCGCACCCATGAACGTTCTCATCCTCCCGCGGACCCGCGTCGTCCCACTTCTCCTCGCGCTGGCCGCGCTTGCCTCGCACACCACGGCGAGCGCCCAACTCTGCGTGTTCCTCACCGGTCCTTCCTACCTTCAAAACTTCAACACACTCCCCGCCACAGGCACGACGAATAACTCGAACTCGCTTCCGCAAGGCTGGGCCTTCAGCGAAGCCGGGACTGGAGGCACGCTCACTTACACGGCCGACAATGGCTCGCTCGCCAGTGGTAATACCTACAGCTACGGGGCGTCTGGAAACAGCGATCGAGCCTTCGGTGAGCTCACCTCTGGAACCGTAC
This sequence comes from Pirellulales bacterium, assembly GCA_025935855.1. GTDB lineage: Bacteria > Planctomycetota > Planctomycetia > Pirellulales > Lacipirellulaceae > Lacipirellula. The sequence continues at coordinate 2,820 of JAICUM010000463.1, forward strand.
AAACTACTTTGGGCGCCTGCTTCCTGAATGACACCGGCCTGGTGATCACTTCGTTTACGATCGCTTACACCGGTGAAATGTGGCGGCTGGGCGCCGCGGACGCCATCGTGGATCGGCTCGACTTCGAGTTCAGCACGAACGCGACGTCGATCGTGGACGACGGCGCCGGCGTTGTCTGGACGGCGGTCAACTCGCTCGACTTCGTCTCTCCGAACAACACATTCCCCCCTGGCGCCAAGGACGGTAACGTCGCGGCCAATCGAACGACGACCGCCCCCATTGCCATCATCCCTCCGAGCGGCATCGCCGACGGCGGCGTTTTCTACATCCGTTGGCTCTCCACGGCGAACATCGGCGGGACCAACGACGGGCTGGCCATCGACGACTTCAAGCTCAACATCAACCCTTCGGCCGACTTCAACCAGGACCGCGACGTCGATGGAGGCGACTTTCTCGCCGTGCAAAAAGGCTTCGGCATCAGCAGCGGCGCGTCGATTACCAGTGGCGACGCCAACCGCGATGGCGCCGTCAACATTCTCGACGTCACCATCTGGAAGTCGCAGTTCGGAGCGATCCCGCCGGCTGTCCCTGTGGCGCAGTCCATTCCCGAACCCGCCGGCCTGGCCTTGATGGTCGCCGCGCTCGCCGCCGTTGCGTTCAAGCGTCCGTTCATGGCAGTCGGGCACGGCGGTTGTTGAAGTCGGAGGGGAGGAGGGTTTTCAGGTTGAGGGCGGCGAGGGACATGCCGGCGGTGGCGGCGGCTGGGAGGTCGCGGCCTTCGGCGAGCGCCCAGGCGGCGCCGGCGGCGAGGCAGTCGCCGCAGCCGATGGGGTTGACGATTTCGTCGACGGGTTCGGGCTGGAGCCGGTGGAACTCGCCGGCGAGGCCGAGCCAAGCGGGGTTGGATCCGCAGGTAACGAGGACGGCTTGCGCGCCGCGACTCTGGAGTTCCGCGATGGCGGCGCGAATGTCGTCGTCGGTTTGCAGTGGGCGGCCCAAGGTCGCGGCGAGCTCTTCGCGGTTGGGTTTCACGAGAGTGGGATGGGCCTCGAGCGCGGCCAGCAGCTCGGGGCCACGGATGTCGAGCACCGTTGGGCAATCGAGGGGGAGCAGCAAGTCGCGATAAAAGTTTATCGGAACGCCCTGGGGCGATGAGCCGGTGATTACCAGAGCGCTGCGCTTCGAGGCGGCTTCCGTGAAGGCTGCTCGGAACTGGTCCAGTTCCTCGGGGGTTAACGGAGAGGCGGTTTCAACGAGCTCGGTCGATGTGCCCGTCCTGCGTTCGACGATCGTGGTGCAGATTCTGGTGGGGGATTTCGTGCGAATCCAA
>JAICUM010000255.1 GCA_025935855.1 Pirellulales bacterium
CGCTAGTTCACAACAACAAAAGCCGTCGAAGCGAGTGGCCAAAAACACGCATAGAAACCCCCACCCAAATCCGCGATAATACGCTCGCCCAGTAGGTCCCTTCTGCCGGAAGGGACCTGCCAACCGCCAACGCGCGAGCCCTCGCCAAGCCCCCAATCGCGTTGGCCGCCGCCGTCATGGCGGCGCGTGTACCATCGCGCGACGGGCAGCGTGCCACGATCGCCGGCAGGTTATGGACGAGTAAAACTTTTTTCAAGAAAGCCAAAACCCAATCGTGCTGAAAGCCCCCGCACATGAAGAACGCTCGGCAAATACCGAGTCGAATATGTCAAGGCAGGAATTAGCCGCACCCATTTTTGGACGCCAAAAGCGTGATTTCTCACCGAATGTTCCAAAATGCCAAAAGTCCAAAATGGCGGCCTCAAGGTAATTGCTTGGTCATGCCCCCTCGGTTTTCATTCACCGCAGAGTTTGTTCCCTAACATCCGGAGAAACGGCGTGACACGTCGCACACTCATCGGCGCCGCTAGGACTGCCGCCTTTGCCTGGCTTGCTTGCTTTGCCGCCGGCGCCCGCGCCGACGACCTCCCCTCGCCCCCGCGCGAATTCCGCGCCGCTTGGATCGCCACGGTCTCGAACATCGACTGGCCCTCCCGCAAAGGCCTGCCCACCGACCAGCAAAAACAAGAACTGCGGAACCTCCTCGACAAAGCCGTCGAGCTGCATCTCAACGCCGTCATCTTCCAGGTACGCCCCGAGGCCGACGCGCTGTACGCCTCGAAGATCGAACCGTGGTCCGAGTACCTCACCGGCACGATGGGCGAGCCGCCCAAGCCGTTCTACGATCCGCTGAAGTTCGCCATCGACGAAGCCCACCGCCGCGGCCTGCAGCTCCACGTGTGGCTCAATCCGTACCGCGTGCGCAACAAAGGCGCCAAAACCCCCGCGGCGCCGGCCCACGCCAGTCGCACGATGATTGAAAGCGTCCGCCGCTACGGCAGCTACCTGTGGTTCGACCCCGGCGACCCCGCGGCCCTCGACCGTTTCAACGACGTGCTCGCCGACATCCTCACGCGCTACGACATCGACGGCGTCCACATCGACGACTACTTCTATCCCTACCAGGAAAAAGGCCCCGACGGAAAGCTGATTCCCTTCCCCGATGAGGACACCTACGAAGAGTTCGGCAAGAAGGGCCACGAAAAGCTGGAGCGCGACGACTGGCGCCGCGAAAACTGCAACCGCCTCGTCGAGCAAATGTACGAGACGGTCAAAAAGCATAAGCCCTGGGTGCTCGTCGGCATCAGCCCCTTCGGCATTTGGCGCCCCGGCAATCCGGAGGGCGTCGCGGGCCTCGATTCCTACGCCACGCTGTACGCCGACGCCAAGAAGTGGCTCAACGAAGGCTGGGTCGATTACTTCACGCCGCAACTCTACTGGCGCATCGAAGGCGAGCAGAGCTTCCCGAAGCTCCTGGCCTGGTGGCACAGCGAAGACACGAAGCAGCGGCACCTGTGGCCCGGCCTCGGCGCCCACAACGTCCGCCGTTCGGCCAGCGTGAAGGAAGCCCGCACGGTCTGGTCCGCCGAGGAGATCATCAAACAAATCGAGCTCACCCGCCAGGAAGTGCCCGACGGCCCCGGCGATGTATTCTTCAGCATGAAGTGCCTCGTGGACAACCGCGACGGCCTTGCCGACAAGCTCAAGAGCGGCGTGTACAAAGAGCAGGCGCTGATCCCCGCATCCCCGTGGCTGGGCGACAAGCAGCCCGGCGAGCCGCAAGTCGCGGCGAAGAAGAGCGCCGAGGGCGCCACGATCGACCTCAAGCCCGGCCAAGGCGAAAAACCCTGGCTGTGGGTCGTCCGCATCAAGTCCGGCGATAACTGGTCGATTCAGATCGCGCCGGCCGGCCAGACGCATTCAAACATCGCCGGCACGAACATCGCCGAAGTCGCCGTCTCCGCCGTCTCCCGCCTCGGCCAAGAAGGACCCGTCACCCGCGCCCAGGTGCAACCCTAAATAGCCCGGCCATCCTGGCCGGACGAATTCACCGAGCTAGATGGCTCGGCTATTTGCCGTCTTGTGACATCTGAAGCTCACAGTGCCGCCGATGTCTCGAAAACGCCCTGGAGCTGGGTTCCAAGCCTCTACTTCGCGCAGGGCATTCCCTACGCGATCGTCGCGACCGTCTCGGTGATCACCCTCAAGCGGCTCGGCCTCGATAACGCCCGGGTCGCGTTCTACACCAGCCAGCTCACCTGGCCCTGGGTGCTCAAACCGCTGTGGAGCCCGTTGGTCCAAACCATCGGAACGCGCCGCCGCTGGACCGTCGGCATGCAACTGTTGATCGCCATCGGCATGGCCATCGCGGCGTTCTCCTTGCCGACCGTCGCCTGGCTCCGCTACCTGCTCATCGCGTACGCCTTCATCGCCATCGCGTCGGCCACGCACGATATCGCCGCCGACGGCTTGTATCTGCTCTCGCTCTCCAGCCATCAGCAGGCATGGTTTTCCGGCATCCGCAACACGGCGTACCGGCTTGCGACGATCTTCGCCAACGGCCTGCTCGTCGTCCTGGCCGGCACGCTCGAATCGACCACCGGCCTGCCAACCGTGCCGGTCCAGGTGACAGCCGCGGACATCCAGCCCGCCGCCGTGGCGTTCAACCCGGCCGAATTTCAGCCGATCGAAATCGGCGGCCGCTCTGCCGGCGCCGGAGCCGTCAAGATTGAGCTGAGCCTGCACGGCCGCGCTTCGAGCGAAGCCCAGGACCTCATCGAGCAAAAAGTCCGTCAGTGGAACACCGACCGCGGCTTCTACCCGAAGCCGCCGCCGGCAGCGGCCCCCGGCGAAAAAAGCGGCGCCGTAGCCCGGTTGGAAAGCTGGATCCACGCGTCCTTCGGCCCGCGGGAACCGGCCGCCAGCGACCACAAAGCCGGCGACCTGGCCCTGCTGGTGATGCAGCTCGCCGAACCGGCGCTCACCGGTGAAAAGCAAGTCGTGCAGCTGGCTCTTTCCGGCGGCGACTCGGCGTTCAAGGTCGTCGAAGGCGAACGCTTCGAGCTCACGCCCGACAATTGGGATCAGCCGTTCGTCTCGGTGATCCAGGTTGAGCCATCGCTCCAGCGGCCGTCGTCGGCCAGGTTCGAAATCCGCACTGGCAACATCCCGCTGGCCTGGATGATCACGCTTTTGGGCGCGGCCGCCATCTTTTTTGTGCTGTGCGCGTATCACTACTTCGTCCTGCCGCGGCCCGCGGGGGACGTCGCTTCGCCACGAACAGCCGGCGCCATCGAAAGCTTCTTCCAGCCGATGGCGACGTTCTTCAAGAAACCGCGGATTCTCGCGCTGCTGGCGTTTCTACTTTTGTATCGCTTGCCCGAAGCGCAGCTCACCAAGCTCGCGGCGCCGTTTCTGGTTGACTCGCGAGACAAGGGCGGCCTCGCGCTCACGACCAGCGAATACGGCCTGGTGTACGGAACCGTCGGCGTCGTGATGTTGCTCTGCGGCGGCATCATCGGCGGCATCGTCGCATCCAGGCACGGCCTGAAACGCTGGCTGTGGCCGATGGCCCTCGCGATTCACCTACCCAATCTGGCGTTTCTCTTGATGGCCTACTGGCAGCCCGAGAGCCGCTTCGTCATCACGTGTGCCGTCGGCGTCGAGCAGTTCGGCTACGGCTTCGGCTTCACGGCGTACATGCTGTATTGCCTGTACATCGCTCGCGGCAAGCACCAGACCGTGCATTACGCCCTGTGTACCGGCCTCATGGCCCTCGGCATGATGATCCCCGGCATGTGGAGCGGCTGGCTGCAAAAGCTCGTCGGTTACGAGCACTTCTTCGTGTGGATCATGCTCTGCGCGATTCCCAGCTTCGCGACGGTGGCGTTCATCCCGCTCGATCCGCACTTCGGCAAAAAAGAACCGGAGGCGACCGTATGAGCGCGGCCGAGCGACCTCTGACGCCCACGGCCGAGGCGCCCCTGCGCGAAAAGCTCGCGCAACTTCTGTTCGTGCGGATCGGCTCGAATCTACCGCCGATTCGCACGGTGGAGGAAGACGAAGACCGTGTCCTGGAGCTACTGGAGCAAGTGCCGGTCGGCGGCCTCTGCCTCTTCAATGGCAGCTTTGCCAACACGCCCGGGACGCTCGCGCGGCTGCAACAGCGCAGCAAGTATCCACTTCTGATCTCCGCCGACATGGAGCGCGGCGCCGGCCAGCAGCTTCGCGGGTATCCGCTGTTTCCGCATGCAATGGCGTTCGACGCCTTGGGCGTCGGCGCGGCGGACGCGGTTTCGAGTTTCGGCCGGCTGACGGCGGAAACCGCGCGGGCTGCTGGCGTACACATCGACTACGCCCCCACAGCCGACGTCAATTCGGACCCGCGGAACCCGATCATCTCCACACGCGCCTTCGGCACGAGGCCCGAGCGAGTTGCGGAACTCGCAGCGGCGTTTATCCGCGGCTGCCGGGAAGGCGGTCTGCGCACCGCGGCCAAGCACTGTCCTGGCCACGGCGACACGCACGAGGACTCGCACCACGCCCGGCCGGTCGTCACGGCCAGCCGCGAGGTGCTTCAAGATCGCGAGCTGCCGCCGTTTCGCGCGGCCATCGAAGCCGGCGTGCCGCTGGTGATGTCGGCCCATGTGTGTTATCCGGCGCTCGATGAAAGCGGCCAACCGGCGACTTTTTCGAGGCAGATACTCGGCGACCTGCTACGCGGCGAGCTCGGCTTCGATGGCGCCGTCGTCACCGATAGCCTGCTCATGGCCGGCGCGAAGATCGGCTTCGACAGCGAAGGCGAAATGGCAATCCAGGCGCTCAACGCCGGCGTGGACATCCTGCTCGATCCGGCCGAGCCGCTCGCCACGCTCGAGGCCCTGGAAGCCGCGGTTCACGACGGCCGATTATGTGCTTCGCGAATCAACGAGGCGCTCCTGCGAGTCGAGCGGCTCAAAGAACTTGCCTTCCAAAACGAGATTTCATCCACATTCGACGAAGCAGCCAATCGGCGGCAGACCGAAGAGTTGGCGTTGGATGTGGCCCGCCGATCAACAGTGATTGTCCGCAACGAGCACTCATTGCTGCCCTTCAATGCCAACCAAAGCCTGTGCGTCGTTCTAATCAACCCGTTTCCGCTGCCGTCCAACGCAGACCCTCCGCCGCTCGGTATTTACCTGCAATCGAAATTTGACAAGCTGCGGCACTTTGAAATCGGCGCCGAGCCGTCAAATGACACGCTTCAGCAAGTCGTCCAAGCGGCCGGCGAAGCCCAGCAGCGGCTGGTCGCCATCGTGGTGAAGCCTGCGGCCTGGCATCAATTCGGCTTGTCGCCGCGCTTGCGCGACTGGTTGCAAGCACTGATCGAACGCTCGCCCACGGCCGTCGCCTGCCTCGGCGCCCCCCAAGGCTTGGAGCCCTACTCCGCGGCCGCCGCCCAACTCTGCACGTTCAGCGACGTGCCGGCGTCGCAATTCGCCTTGGCGGAAAGGATCGTTTCGCGTCCGTAACAATTGACAAGTCCTGCGCGAAAGCCGATTCGGCCTGCGCACGGGGCGACTTTCCGTCCCACAAGAACGCTACTACACTCACCGTAACATCACGCATTCGACGCATTACAGCACGCAGTTGCGCGGCGCCGATTTTCCATCCGAGCGAGGCATTCGTGACGCAGGCTAAGGCCACCCGACGGCTCATTATTCTCACCGAAGGCCATACTGAGCCGATCACCGGCAAAACGGCTTCGTGCATCTTGCGCTATCGGCCGGAGGAGGTGGTGGCGCTGCTCGACAGCACCAAGGCCGGCCACACCGCGCAGGAACTCATGGGCGTCGGCGGTTCGACGCCGGTTGTCGCGAAGCTGGCCGACGCGGCCGACGCCAACACGCTGATGATCGGCATCGCCCCGTCTGGCGGCCGCATCCCGCCGGCGTGGAAGGCGATCATTCTGGACGCACTGAGCCGCGGCATGAACGTCGTCTCGGGACTGCACGAGTTTATTTCCGACAATCCCGAGTTCGCCGCCGCGGCCACGAAGTCGGGCGCCCAGATCATCGACGTGCGGAAGAACGACGAGCACGACGTTTCGCACCGCCAGAACATCCGCGAGGAGTGCCTGCGGATTCACACTGTTGGCCAGGACTGCAGCATCGGTAAGATGCTCGTCGCGGTCGAGCTGACCAACGCGCTGAAGAAACGCGGCAAGGACGCGAAGTTCATCGCCACTGGCCAGACCGGCATCATGGTCGAAGGCGACGGCGTGCCCATCGACCGCGTGATCGCCGACTTCGTCGCCGGCGCCATCGAGAAGCAAGTGCTCGCCCAGCAGCATCACGAAATGCTGGTTGTCGAAGGGCAGGGGAGCATTTCGCATCCCAAATACTCGGCCGTGACGCTGGGTCTGCTCCACGGCTGCGCCCCGCACGCGATGATTCTGTGCTACGAAGCCGGCCGCACGAATGTGTACGGCATGGAATACGTGAAGCTCCAGCCGCTCGATAAGCTGCTGAAGGTGTACGAGACAGTAGCCAGCCTCGTCAGCCCGTCGAAAGTGATCGGCATCGCGATCAACAGCCGGCTCTTGAACGCCGAGCAGGCGGCCGCGGAGCGCGACAAGACGCGCCGCGAATTCGGGCTGCCAACTTGCGACGTGGTGCGCGATGGACCCGATGAGCTAGCGGACGCCATTTTGAAATTCAACACTGAGCGGTCGCTCAAATGAGACAAGAGTTTTTTGCCGCGAATCGCGCGAATCATCGCGAATGAGAAAGCGATGAAGCCAAAGACTTTGAACAGGAGGGAACAGAGTTTACTGTGCTGCCTTCTCTGTTTCCTCTGTTACCTCCCATGAAAGTTTTTCCGTCAAGGTCTGTAAGTCATGCGGCTTGTGGTACTTGACCAACCTCCCATTCGCACTAGCGCCGAGCGCTGCACACTAA
>JAICUM010000641.1 GCA_025935855.1 Pirellulales bacterium
CTCATCCTCTTTGGTCTTCTTCTTTTTCTTCTTCATCGAGAGCTTGCGCACGCGGACCTTCGGAAGCCCAAGCGGCGATTGGCCTTCTTGCCAACGGTCGGTTTCCTTGAGCCGCTCCAGGCGTTCGGCCCGTGTGAGAACGCTGCGATTGCTGGTGGCGCCGCGGCGCACCTTGAGTGTTTTATCGATCGTCATGGGACTTGCTCCCGCCGGCGTGGCGGATCAACCTTGAGATTCAATTCGGCCGCGGATCGCTAATGCAGCCGCAAAGTCAACATGGGAAACGCACCATCCTAACTGTTACGGGCGGGGCCTGCAATTGGGCCTCAATGGGCCTTTCGCTGGCGCGAGAGGAAGCTGCTCGCGGAGCGAGCAGCCTACACTTGCGCGGCCATGGCCGCTCGTGGTCGCACAAGGGCCGCTGTGGCCAGCGACATCAGCAGGCCCGCTCCCAACTCATAGGCGATCTGCCCGGCGGCATAGGCCGGCGGATGCCCCCACCAGATGACGTTGCCGACGTTTGTCCACAGGGCGGCAATTAGCGTTACCAGGATCAGCAGGCCAGCCCGGCTGGCGTAGCTGGGCAGCGTGTGGACGATCATCGTCAGCAGGACGCCGGCCAGCAGGGCGATGACAAAGACGTGTACCAGCCCTTTCATATACATCATCGGCTCCATCGGCGAGACGCCATTCGCGTGGTAAGCCAGGTGCATAATCGGGCCGATCTCGAACTTCTTTGTCCAGGCGTCCTTCGCTTCCTCGTCGCTCATGTCCGCCAACGGTCCGGGATACACGTACATCCCGTCGGGAAGTTGGGCGGCCCTCATCGGCGCCATGATGTCCAACTCAACTTCAGTCGGAAGCGGCGACATGAGGCGCGCGGTCATGTTCAGCACTGGGCCCCAGTAGATGAAGCCCCAGAAGAACATCAGCACCGCCGAAAGCGCCGCCGCCGCGAGAACACGAAGGGCCATGAATCTTCGCCTTTACTTATCCCTACCACAAAAAGAACTTCCGGAAGACAAACTATACTCTTCGCGGCGCCAGCCTAGATCGGCATCGTCCAGGACACTTCGGTCCGCCTTTGCGAGCTTTGCGATCTTTTGTTCCCACCACCCTCGTGTGGGAACAGAAGATCGCTAAGGAAGCAAAGAATCCACGCAATGCCGTCCAAACTGATCGTCGCTCTTCACCGCCAGGTGCCTATTTCGCGTCTTCGTGCTTTACCGATTTGAGCGCGTTGAGCACCAGCTTCATCGACTGAAACCGGTTCTCCGGTTCGGCTTCCATACACTTGTGGATCACGTCGCGGATGCGTGGATTGATCTTTGGGTAATACTGTTCCAGCGGCTTCGGCTTGGACTGCCCGTGACCCATCGCCGCCAGGCCGTCGCCGCTCCCGCGCTGCCACGGCAGTTCAAAGGCGAACATCTCGTACATGGAGACGCCGTAGGAAAAAATGTCGAGCCGCTGATCGGTCGGCTTCCGCCGCACCACCTCCGGCGCCATGTAATTGGGCGTGCCCGTGCGAATGCCGGGTTGCTGGAATTCCTTCCGCGCGGGCACGGTAAGGCCGAAGTCAATGAGCTTCAACGAGGATGCGTCCTTCGCGCACACAAAGTTTCGCGGGCAAATATCGCGATGAATGTAGCCGGCCTCGTGGACTGTCAACAGCGCCTCAGCCGAGTGGGTCATCAGCGCGAGGCGATGGCCGTCGAGCAACTTGCTGCACGCGATGATGAGCGAGTTGAGGCCCGGCCCATCGAGATACTCCATCACGATAAACTGCTCGCCCTTCGTGGTGAGCCCGTGGCCCAGCGTGCGCACGATGCGCGGATGATTGAACTGCGAGGCGATCTCGCCTTCGGTGGGCTTGTCCAGCCCGCGGAACCGCATTTCGAGCTGATCAGTCTTGTCTTTGTCGAGAATTTTCAGGCCGACGATTTGCTCCGTCTGGCGGTCGCGGGCCATGTGGAAGCTGCTCATCGTGCCGGAGACCGCTTCGCGCAAGATCTCGTACCGGCGGCCGATGTCGACCTTGCCGCTTTCGATGAGCGATTTGAAGAAGCCGGTGAGGCCCATGGCTCGACGAAATAGAGGACTTCAGACATTTAGCGACGGCACTTGTGCCGCCATCCGCCGCGCTTCGGCGGAGCTAAATGAAATGGCGACGCCTCATTCAATCTAAATGCGTTCCGCTGGCGGAGCAAGGAACCGCCGCGTCACCGCTTGCCGCAGTAGTCGATGACCCGCGCGATTTCGCTCTTCATTTCTACGCGGCGGACAATCCGGTCGATATACCCATGGGCCAATAGGAACTCGCTGGTCTGAAAGCCGTCGGGCAGTTCGATGCGAATGGTCGCCTTGATCGTCCGTGGCCCGGCAAAGCCGATAAGCGCCTTTGGTTCGGCAAAAATGATGTCGCCCAGCGACGCGAAGCTGGCCGCGACGCCGCCCATGGTCGGATTGGTGAGCACCGAGATGAACAGCCCGCCCGCCTCGTCGTACCGTGCGAGCGCCGCCGACACTTTTGCCATTTGCATGAGCGAATAGATGCCTTCGTGCATCCGGGCCCCGCCGCCCGAGCCGCTGATGATAATCAGCGGCAGCCGCTGCTCGGTGGCTCGCTCGATCAGCCTGGTAAGCCGCTCACCGACGAC
>JAICUM010000504.1 GCA_025935855.1 Pirellulales bacterium
CGCGTCTCCGCCACGGCGGATCCCAGATCGGAGAGACGCGTCTAAAGAACCTGGCTTCACGTTGGTCGAGCTCCTGGTAGTGATCGCCATCATCGGCGTGTTGGTGGCCCTGCTGCTGCCGGCGGTGCAAGCGGCGCGTGAAGCGGCCCGGCGGATGCAATGCGGAAACAACTTAAAGAATGTCGCCCTGGCATGTCTGAATTTCCATGACGGACACAAGTTCTTGCCGCAAAGCGTCACTCAATGGAACTGGGAAGCGCGCTCCGCTGACTGCAGCCAAAATCCTCCCCTCATTCAAAACGTACCGTTTAGCTGGCCGGACGGAGCCAATGGCAAGGGCTGGATAGTTGACATCTTGCCCCAGCTCGAGCAACAAGCAGCCTATACGCGTCTGATGACGGCTATCAAACGGGACAAAGCCTTTGGCGTGAAAGCGACTCGCGGCCTGGGACTAGGAGCGATGGATGTGCGCGACATCATCGCAGCGCAACTGCCCGTGCTAACTTGTCCTTCGGACGAATCCGCCCAACCAACATTGAATCTGTGGTATTGGGACGATAACGGCGCCAACGACATTCCAACGGCGACGACCAGTTATAAGGGCTGCATCGGCGATAGCTTGCTTACGCCGGGGAACTCGGATCCCTGCAGCACCGCCGTCGATCCGCCAGCGACGCTTCTGACCGGATCGCCAAATGTTCATAGCACCGTCTCCAACAATGGCTTGTTTCAGCGTACGAGCATTATTCGTCCGATTAGTCTGAAAATGGTCACCGACGGCGTCAGCAACACGTTCATGGTTGGCGAAGGAGTTGTTTCGCAAGATTTTCATTCCGCCGCTTATTTTGCTGACGGAGATTTCGCTACCGCGAGCCTGCCGCTGAACTTCTTTATTATTGGCGTCGACGAAAGCGAGCTCAGAGTCGCTCTATGGTACAAGACGCGCGGTTACAAAAGCCTCCACCCTGGCGGTGCGCAGATTGCCATGGGCGACGGCTCCGTCCATTTCATCAATGAATCGATCGACACCGCGACGTACCGAGGGCTTTCGACTCGTGACGGCGGTGAAGCCGTTTCCCTTCCACAGTAATTTCCTCTCGCTTTTATTTATGACAGGAGCGATCGGCGTGGACACATCATGCCGTGTCAAAATGAGTTGTCTGATAGTCTGCCTGGCCGTAACGGCGGCCGGATGCGGCGGGCCTTACAACGCCTCTGTCAGCGGCGATGTAATGCTCGATGGACAGCCTGTTTCCACCGGTGGCATCGCATTCATTCCGACCGCCGGCGGACCCACGGCCTATGCCCAGATTGATTCCTCCGGCCATTACCAGATTTACACCGGCAAAGAAGAGGGGCTTCCCGCGGGCAACTACGGCGTGACCATCGTCTCGCGCGAGCCGCCGGCCACCGATCGCTCGAAGCTCGGCGGTCCGCCGCCCCCAGGCAAGGCCATTACGCCGGAGTGGTACGCCGACGCCAAACAGACGCCGCTCAAGTTCGACGTCAAACCGGGCAAGAACGAAATCAAACTAGAACTAAGCAACGCCCCGCCCGCAGGGTGGAAGCCAAGCAAACGACGCTAATGCGTCGACCACGCCGCAGCCCAAGGCCCATGAGCCGCCGATGCCCGCCGCCGCCCAGAGTTGACCGACCTGAAAAGTTGCCGCCCACCGTTGATTCGCACCATGCCCTCCTGTTCGCCACCCACAACTTCGCCCGCCGCGCCGCGCCGCCGACCGCCGCGGCTTGCGCTGCTGATCGCTGTCTGGGTTGGCTGCATGTGCATGGCCTGCTTGGCTCGCGCCGAAGACTCCTCGACGCCGCCCATCTTGCAGCTCTTCGAATCCAAGTGGACGACGATTGAGAACCGCATGGCCGACGTCTTCCAAGTCGGGTACGGCCGCCTCTGGCTTCCGCCTCCCACGCGGGCCGACAGCGGCAACCTGTCCGTCGGCTACGACGTGTACGACCGCTTCGACCTCGGCAAGCCGCGCAACGAAACGCTCTACGGCACCGAGACCGGCCTGAAGACGCTCGTCGCCGCCGCCCACACCGCCGGCGTGCTGGTGGACACCGACTTCATCGCCAACCACAACGGCTTCACCGATTCCAGCAGCGTCGATACCCGAGGCACCGCCACCACGGCCGACGACGTCTCGTTCGTCCAAGCAGGCGACTACCCCGGCTTCGTCACCACGCTCCCCGACGACGTCGACGGCGACTTCCACGGCGCCTTCGAGACCGGCCAGGAAAACTTTCGCCTTTCCGGCCTCATCGACATCGCCCAGGAAAAGAATCACCAGTTCATCCGCCAGCCGACCGAGGCCGGCAACCCGCTGAACATCCCGATGGGCACGGCCGGCGCCTTTGGCCGTCCGCCCGCCGACGTGCCCGATCCGAACAACGCCCGCTTCTACCCCGATCAGGGCCTCGGCGGCACAACGGCGTTCGATCCGCACTTGAACCAGAACTTCACGCTCTACAACTACAACGCCGCCACGCCGCTCGCCGGCGACCCTGTGGCAGACAACGCGATGGGCCTGCTCATGCGGAACGCCCGCTGGATGGTCCAAGAAATCGGCGTGGACGGCTTCCGCTACGACGCGGCCCGCCACTTCCCGCGCTGGGTGCTCGACTACCTCGACGTCGCCCTGTTCGACTCGAAGCAGCAACCGCTCCTGGACGGCAGCCCGCAGCACACCTTTTCCTTCAGCGAGACTGGCTACGACAGCAATTCGTTCATCCAAAGCTTCATCCGCAAGGACATCAACGACGCCACGCCGAACCAAATCGGCGGCAATCGCGACGCGCTCGACTTCAACCTCTTCGGCGCCCTCAAGGGCAACCTCACCGAGAACGGCACGGCGAACAACTGGCACAACATCAAGACCGCCAGCATCGACCTGAACGACGATGGTCTGCAAAACGGCACCCAGGGCGTCGCCTTCGCCCAAAGCCACGACGAGCTCGGTCCCTACCTGCAAAACGTCGCCTATGCCTACACACTGATGCTGCCCGGCAACGCCATCGTGTATGACAACGCCAAGGAGTTCGGCAACAATCGCGACTTCCCTCGCGGCGGCAAGGACGACGCCCTCGGCGGATTCTACGGCGACACGGTCACCAAGCTCATCGACATCCGCGACACCCACGGCCGCGGCGATTTCCGCGAACGCTGGATCGACGACGCCTTCAACCCGAACGGCTTCTCGAACGTGTACGTCTACGAACGCTCGAAATCCGCCGTCGTCGGCCTCAACAGCCGCAACGACACGTTCGTTGAAACGCGAACCGGCGTGCAAACCGACTTCGCCCCCGGCACGGTGCTGGTCGAGCTGACCGGCAACGCCGCCGACGCCACGGTCGATCCCACGAACGCCATCCCGGAAGCCATCCGCGTGGACGCTTCCGGCAAGATCAACCTCAGCATTCCCAGCAACGGCGGCACGGGCCGCGGCTACGTCATCTACGGCGTCGCCGGCCCGCAGGGAACGCTCGACCTCGGCGGCGTCTCCTCGACGCTCGCCGGCGCCACGCCCACCGCCGCGAACAACGGCACGGCCCGCCTCGCGACAATCGACGTCATCACCGCCAACTCCTTCACGGTGAACCTGCATACCACGCCCGTCACGCTCCCCGCCCCGGCCGGAGAATCCAACCCCGTCCGCGAC
>JAICUM010000384.1 GCA_025935855.1 Pirellulales bacterium
AGGACGACGCCGGTGTTGCCCGTGCGATGCTCGAAAGGCCACCGCGTGCGCAGCACGGGCGCGGCATGGTCGTTGTCCCAATCCTGCAAGCCAACGCCGCCGTCAGGCCGGCTGCTGAGTTGGTAGGGATGCGTTTCGGTAGGCGGCAGCGAGCCGTCGATCGACGGCGTGAGCGACAGTTCGACGCCGCGGCCAACGAAGGGCTTCAAGTACGTCTTGATTGGCCGCCCGCCAATGTCACGCAACGGATGCGTGTCGGCGATGATCGTCCCGTTGTAGAGCACCGTGAAGCGAAACGGATGGTTCTTGACGCCGACCGCTGTCCACACGTTGCGTACCGGCGGCCACCAGTTCTTTGCGTGCTGAAAGTCCGGCTCGCCGGCGGCGTGAGCTGCAGTTTGCGCTACTGCGACGACAAGCATCGCAATCGCCAGACTCACGTTAAGGAAACGCCTGAAGTTGAATGGCAGCCTCACCGATCTCGTCTCCCAGGGTGCTGGAACGTGGAAATGCGTCGGCATTCTGCGCGAGGCGCGGACGACGTTTCGCGCCGGCTTCCGCGCGATGGTTTACTGCAACGTTTCGCCGCCTTTGATCGTGCCGAGTGCGCGATACGTTCCTAGTTCGATGCCATCTTCGATGAAGTGAACGGAACCATCGGCGTAGACGAAATTCACCCCGCCGGGATGCATGCTGTTGAAGCCAAACTCGGTGCGATAGGGATACGTGGCGACGCTGGGATCGGGATAGGGTACTCCCGGCACGGCGGTGTTCGGCGGAATCGCGGCGGTGGCGCTTGCCTCGACACTATGCGCCCACGAATAGCCGAGCCCATAACATTTGCCTTCTTCGCCGCAACTGGCGCGCGACAGTTCGAAGGCCTGCTCGCCAGCCATCATCGTGCGGCTCGTGCCATCTTCGACATTGTTGAAGTCCAACGGGCTTTGCCAGGCGAAGATCGCCATGATCCCGTTGCCGTTGAACCAAGGCTCCATAAGGCTCGGGTCGCCGTCCGCGTTGGGATTGACGAAAGGCGGCACGTTCGACTGAGCGCCCATCACGCCGTCATAGTTCGACAAGCCCAAGGAAACGATTTGCTTGATATACCAGGTGTTCGAGCGAGAGATGGGATTGTTGTTTGGCAGCTCGTCGCTAGGACACTGAAACTCTGGAATGACGGCGTCGAGTATCCGGCTCTGTGCCAATGGCGTCGCTGGAATGCCGCCCCGCTGGTAAAGAGAGGCTTGCTCCAAGTACGGCAGCGTCATCGCCAGCCAACTCCAGGCCCGGCACGGCATGCCCGGGCCATTCACTTGCGGACCGCCCCAGAACGTATCCGGTATTCCGTAGTTGCCGCTGTAGTGGTTGTAGGGAATTTCTTTCTTGCCTGACTCGTAGTTTTGGACGCCGAGACCGATCTGGCGCAGGTTGTTCGTGCATTGCGACCTGCGGGCCGCTTCCCGGGCCGCTTGCACCGCCGGAAGCAACAGCGCCACCAGCACGCCAATGATGGCGATGACTACCAACAACTCCACCAAGGTGAACCCGCGCGACCTGTCGTTCCTGGGAGACACGTGACTATCCTCCAACTCGATCGCGACGGCGTGTTGTTTCACAGGTCGGCGCCAAACTTGCGAGAGCTAAATGGTGGAAACCGCTTGCCGCTCTGTCATTTCGTTACGGCAAGGTCGTAGGCATTCGCACCGGCGTCCGGGGCAACCTTAAGCGTAAGCGGAGTCTTGCCGGTGTCCGCGTATTTTGGATTGCTGACGGTTTTTGGCAGTCCCATCGGCTGGCCGTTGGGGCGCTTGGGAGTTTCGGTGACCATGACCGTCACTCGATACTGCCCAGGCGGCGCGCCGAATTCCTTTTTGGACATCATCGAGTATTCGCCCTCGGGCGAGATGTTTCCGATCAGTTGCACCATCGGGTTTTCGACTGAATGGAAAACGACGCCTCCTTCGGTCGCGGGTTTCCCGTCGATGGTGACTTTCCCTTTAACCGGGATGAGCGGCGGTCCCGATGAGCCACAGCCCAACGCGGTTGCGAGCAAGCCCAGCAGGACTACAAGCTTGATCTGCAAATTCCTGGGCGTCTGGCGAACGTGCATTACGGGAAACTCGAGCCTCATATTTCTTGAGCCGGGCCGCCGCTCCCACTGCCCCCCGGCACGGGAGCGGCGCCTGGCTCCTTTCTCCGATTCCTTTAACGAACGCGGCGCGTGCGCAGGGCCACCGCGCCGAATCCGAGCACGGCAACCGACAACAGTGCCGTGCAGGGTTCGGGCGTCGGCGTCGCGGCGCCGAGAGAGCGACCGAGGTTCTTTTGCCAAACCAGAAAATCCGCGCCGTCGGTTTGTCCGTCGCCGTTAGCGTCCGAACCGGCGCCGTGGCCGAAATCCATTTTCCATTTCGTCAGGTCGGCGCCGTTCACCATGCCGTTGTGATCGAAGTCGCCGCCCAGGCTTTGGGAAAGAACGAGGCTCTTGCCCACCACGCCCAAGCTAAACGTCCCGGCATCGCTCGGATCCAGCGTCAACCCGGCCGCGTTCAACGTGCCGGTAACCGTCAGCACCGTGTACGAACCGGTCGGCACGAAGCCCGGCTCCATGACGACGTCCAGCGTTCCCGAGAGCGTTGCGTTGCCGGTGATGCTGAAGAAATCCGTATTTGCCGGCCCGAGGTCGATCTGCAGCTTACCGGTGCTGTTCAGATTCGCGGCGATGGGCGTGGGGCCGGCCGTGCCGAGCGTGCCCGAGTTCGAGATCGTCCCCCCGCCGGTGACGCCGACGTTGAGATTCACGGCGCCCGAGGTGCTCAACGTCTTCCCGCCGAGATTGACCGTGTTGTCGAAGTCGATCGAAGCCCCGGGGCTCGCGGTAACTGTGGTGTCGTTCAAGATGTTCACCGCGACCTGCAAGTCGTGAGCGCCGTTGAGCACGTTGATCGTGGGGTTAACCGTTCCGCCGATCGTGTTGGCTTTCAGCGCCACGGATCCGCCGCCGCCGATCACGTACTTGTTGGTGCTGTCGAACCGCAGCCCGTTGACCGTTTGCGTGGAGTCGGTGAACACCGTTTGAGGCGAGGTGATTCGATTGCCGAAGATTGCGATCGGCGCATTGGCCGCCGAAGCGTTGGGAACGATTCGTGGTATCCACGATCCGCTGCTGGACCAGGCGCCCGATCCGCCGGCCCACTGGCTTTGCGTGTAATCATCGCCCACTAGCGTCATGTCATCAGCGCGACCGACGCCGCTGCGGAATATCAACGACGAATCAAAAGTAAAGGTCTGACCGTCGCCGTCGTCTGCCCAGGCGGGCGTCGGAAGACCGGTGAAGTAAACGAATCGGCCGTCGGGGCCGCCGCCCGTGTAGTTCACCGGGGCGGTGTTGTCAGTAAGGTTCTTCGACGACACGGTGTAGTTCAGGTTGTCCACGTCGACGCCGATGGTGAACTCATACGTCTTGTTGGGGAGATAACTGCCGACGGTGGGAACCGCGGCGCCGTCGCCGACCAGGATCGACCCAGAGGCTGCCGTCGTGCTGGCACTGTCGATGCGGAAGAAGATCGGGCTCGAGCCGCCTCGACCCAAAAAGAACCCCATTGATCCCGTGCCGACGCCGTTCTCATCGGTGCGAACGCGTACCGACGCGGTGATGTCCACCGCCGTCGTGCCGTCCTTGGTGGCAAACACCGAGTTGGGCCGCCCCACGTCGCTGGCGCCGGTGGCGCCGGCGGACGGCGGATCAATCGTCTGCGTGTAGAGAACGGATTGCGCGCCATTTAACGGACTGCTATTGCTGATTTCAACCGTTCCGTTGATTTGGCCGCCAAAGAAGGGATCGGCCAGCACATAGCCGTTCGTGACCCAGTTATCCTGGCCGATAATGGTTCCGGGCGTGTAAGGCGGATTCTCGAAATCGAAGATCGTAGCCGACGCCGGTGAAACCAGCCCTACTGTCATGAGGAGACCGAGCACAGCAGCGAACTTGCGTCGCCGGCGCACTCCCACGAATGCCACCACGGTCATTATCGCCAGAGCGCCGGCGGCAGGCTCCGGCACCGCGCCTAAGTAAGTTAGTGTTAGCGTGCCGCCGTTAGCTTGGAGGGCAAATAAAGCCGCGTCACTTGAATCCAGCCGAAGTTGAGATGCATCTAATGTGCCCCCCGCGGCGACGACAGTGAGTGGACCCGCGGGCACGTGGCCTGGCGTCCACTGCACGTCCAGGATTCCGGACAACGTGGCGTCTCCCGCCACGTTGAAGACGTCGGCGCCCTTGTTGTCCACCGAGACGAGCAGGCTTCCCTCGCTGACGAGGTTGCCGCTGATGTTGGCTACGCCGTTTGTTTCAAGCGACCCGAGGCTCATCACGGTCCCGCCGCCGATCGTGCTGCCGTTAATACGGACGTCGCCCGTCGTGGTCAGCGTGTTGCCATCCAGATTGATCTGGTTGTTCAAGTCCAGCGAGGCGCCGCTGGCGACGGTGATCGCGGTATTGCTATCGAGCGTCACCGGCGTTTGGATCTGGTGATGTCCGTTCATGACCTGGACCGTTGGGGCGATGGTCGTGGGGCCGGAGGTATCGGACTGGAATTCAAAGCTACCGGCGCCGGTCAGGAAATAGCTGTTGGCGTTGTCGAAGACGAGGGAATTGAGATTCCGCGTCGCGTTGTTGTAGATGGTCTGAGCCGCGGTCGTCGTGCCGAGCGTGACGCTTTGCCGACCGGCCAGTGTGCCGGGCACGCCGTTGGGCGTCCAATTGTTGCCCTGATTCCAATTGCCCGAGGCCGTGCCGGCCCAGTCGTAGTGGGTCACCAGCGGCCCAACGCCGGCCGTCAGCGTGATGTCGTCGATCTGTACATTGCCGCCGCGAAGAAACG
>JAICUM010000676.1 GCA_025935855.1 Pirellulales bacterium
CAGCCCATTTTATCCTGAGGGCGTGTAGCCGAATTGACGTCCACGCCATCATTTTTGAGCTCAAGCAGAAAGTCATGAAACCAGTCATTCAACGTCTGCGCTTTGCCCGCTTCGTCTTGGTGCGGCCTGATGGTCTTCGTGTCTTCGAATTCCATGACATACACGGTCGGCGGATCGTTCGCGATATCCAGGAGGTTCTGCCAGCCTGCGCCGTCATCACCAATGAAGATGAAATTCGAAGCAATCGCATTATAAGCGGTACCCATGCTTCGCCGCGGCACACGAAGCTCCCGATTCCGCTTGATGAGCTCATCCGCGTTGTCCCAGACCGGGCCCCTCGATGTCCCTTGATCGAAGCGTATCGGAAAGTGTGTCAGCAGGTGGCGATAGGTCGCCGGGAGTTTCACGTCGAGGGTGGTCTCGATTCGGTCGACGTCGGCTTCCGTCATGGGCGACTCTGTTCAGCGGGATAATCGACCAACGTTCAGCGGCCGGGCGCGCACCGACGAGCTTTCAAATCACGAGGACCGCCAGCCCAGCGCATCGGCAGGTTAAATCGCATTTCGCACGATCCGCCTCATGTAGGCATTTGCCGTGATCGCGAAGGCGGCGGCGGAAACGGAGGCAAAAGGCACTGCCGGCATCTTGATGCGGGGCGAAAAGCCTAGCGCGAGTCCGAGCGCGATCACAACGACTGCTTTAACGATATCTTCAAGGATGTTCTCCCCCATGACTGTGAATGTCACGATCACCAAAAGGTGACAGGCGGCAACTCCGACCGCGAACGTTCGCCACGGGAACAGACCGCGCC
This sequence comes from Pirellulales bacterium, assembly GCA_025935855.1. Lineage (GTDB taxonomy): Bacteria > Planctomycetota > Planctomycetia > Pirellulales > Lacipirellulaceae > Lacipirellula. Next base: position 812 of record JAICUM010000676.1, read on the forward strand.
CGAGCACGTCCGCGAGCGCGACCGAGAGAGCCGTCCCGGCAGACGCCGCCACGATGCAGGCCGCTACGGCACGAAGGAAGATAGAGCCCCGCTGCGACATAACGGATAGCATTCAACCGCCGGCCGGGCGCCGAGCCGTGCCCAAATCACAAGGACCGTTCCGCCCGGCCGGTCCGTGGCAGTGCGTAATTATTCGGTGGCCATGGCCGCGGGAGCAAGATCGAGCCCACAGTGTTTGCAGCGGTTGGTCGGCCAGCTACTCGTCCACGACATCACAAACTGCTTACCGCACTGTGGACAACGAAAACCGACAAGCGCGAACCAAGTTGCTAGGCCTCCGACCCAACACGCGATCGACCCGATGCCAAGCATCGAGCCAAGAACGCAGCGCGCGATGGGATTCATGTGGTTGCCAAAAACAAGGAGCGGCGTGCCGAAAATGGCGAAGAATGCGGCGCCTCCGAGGAAGCATCGCCAATAGCGGCGCCGCAGTCGCACGTAGCGACTAGCAGCTTCCGTCCGTGTTTGGGTGTCGATGTCGGTCAGGGCTTTCACCGGCGAACGGACGACGCTCTGTCGCAGGCAACGCGACGCGCAAGCCGACGTGGGAGTATAGCGGACACGGACGCGACGCGGGCCGATCCACAGCAGCGGCCGATTATGCGTCGCTACCGGTGAGCCGGAGGCGTTGGCCGCAGCGGGCGTGTCGCCAACCGGACCAGACGGCGCGGTTACTAACGGTGAAGCTCCATCCACAACAAGGGCACTTGAGCGAGCCATTGGGCCGGACCTGCACGTCCAACGGAGGTGCGTCGTTGTCGAAGTAGCGGGCGTGCACGTCGCTGTGGCCCGTGCCGGAGCAGACCTCGCACCGGTGAAGGGCGATCGACTGTCCGCCGTTGCCTAGGTCGGTGAACGTCTCATATTTGCCATAGCCGCGACAACGCGGACAGTCTTCAAGGACCAGAGGGTTGTGGTCGTTCTCCGCGGTGAACGCGACGTCCGTCCGCAGGCGTTCGTGCCGAGGCTTCAGGAAGCGCGACTCCCGACGCATAACGCAGTGCCGATCAGTGGCCGAGCCGGCACCGAGCCGCGCTCGACCGACAGAAACTATACCGCCGGCCCGTTGGAGGATGACGATGGCCGTGTCGTCGCGGCAGATAACGGATCAACATTCACTGACCGCGGCCGACGACCAGCATTCGGATTACAAGAACCGTGGTGGCCCCGATCCAGTGCAATGTGGGGTTATCCAGTCCCGCCGAACTCCTCAAATGGTAGCTCGATGGGCGACAGCAGAAACGAGACGCCGTCCTCAACCTGCTTCACGTGCCAGACAGCGACGCCCTTTGACGGGACCTTCAACGCAAGTGGGAACACGAACGGGGGCAGCCAGAGGATGCCGATGTCACCGTCGCCCTCCCACCCTGCTTCCATGAACCGCTCTTTGACGACGGCTAAGTACGGCGCGGCGTCCTTCAAGAACCGCGCGGGCGGCAGGACGAAATGCAGGTTGTCGACCCATTCGAAGCCGTAGACGTGGAAACGGTAGAGTGCCGACGTGGGGTAATCGA
>JAICUM010000089.1 GCA_025935855.1 Pirellulales bacterium
AAATGGGGACGACAGGAATCGAACCTGCATGGGTTTCCCCACTGGATCCTAAGTCCAGCGCGTCTGCCAGTTCCGCCACGTCCCCTCTCGCCTACCCGGTGCGTCCGCGTAAGCTATGTCTGATCCAGTATTCTTAAGGAGAACCGCGTTCGCTGCAAGTCGCTATGGGGCAAGCCTTTTCATGGTGACGCCGACTGTCCGAAAACACTCGTTAAACTACCAAGGAGGCCGTGGCGCTTGACGCTCTAAATAGCCCGGCCATTCTGGCCGGAGGCCCACCCGGCCAGAATGGCCGGGCTATTTACGCGATTTGATGCTGCCGTGCAACTGGCGTCGCTACCGAATGCAACAGGATTCACGGTCATGCCAGAGAAACTATTGCCGCGCGATGTGAAGGCCTCTCGCCAAGAGCGCGTCGTGCGCGTGCTGTGGCCAGACCGCGAGGACGTGCTGCCATTCATACTGCTCAGAGCAGAATGCCAGTGCGCCCATTGCGTCAACGAGTGGACCGGCGAGCGGATTCTCGACCCCGCGACAATTCCCGCCGACATTTCAATCGAGCGGATGGAGCTCGTCGGCAACTACGCGGTGCGCGTGTATTGGTCCGACGGCCATCAATCGGGCCTTTACACCTGGGAACGGTTGAGAGTACTCGTGGCTTCGAGCTAATCCACGGCTCAAATGGAAGCGTCGCCCGGCGTGCCGGTCGGCAGTTTCAAGCTGATGTCCACGTCGTGCAGCCTGCCGGCGGTTTCCAACTGAAAGTGAATCGGCGTCTCCTCTTTTTCCATGAGCGCGTTGATCCGTGTTAACAGAGCGTCCTGGCTCGTGAAGTGTTCGCCCTGAACGGTGTAAATCCGGTCGAGTACTCGGATGCCCGCACGGGCCGCCGGCGAATAGGGCACGACGCGCGTGACGAAGACGGCCCCCGGCGTCGCAGGATCTTCACGCCACGATAAGCCAAGCTTCACCGGCTGCCCGCCAAGCGGCATGTGAAGGTCCTTCGGCTCTTCTTTCTCTCGTGCGACGGTGAGCGTAATTTCCTTTGCCGCCCGCAACACCGCGGCCGGCAAGAGCTCATCGTTCTTGACTTCATCGCCGTCCACCGCGGTAATGCGATCGCCCGCCCGCAGGCCAGCCTGCTCAGCGCTGGAACCGCGCGCCACCGCCGAGACGACAACCGCGCCCTTGCCGTCAATGGTTTGCCAGTTCCACCGTACGCCGAGCCGTGGCGGCAGGGCCGGCAGCGACGCCTCGCGTTCGGCTCGCATGTAGGTGTGCTCCGACCGCGACGCGGTGCGAAACGCCGGCAGCGCATCTTCATCGGCGAGCCGGCACACGATTTCCAGCAAATACGCTGACGCCGAACGCATGCCGTTGATGTTCAGCTTTTCGATGTCGTCGCTCGGCCGGTGGTAGTCGTCGTGCAGGCCCGTGTGCAGCAAGATCGACGGCACGCCGGCTTCGAAGAACGGCCAGTGGTCGCTGTTCTCTTCGTAGTCCCAAGGAAAATCCAGCCACATCCCCTGTGGCATTCGTGAGGAGCTGAACAGCCGCCGCAGCCCCGCGGCCGTTCGCGTGCCGCTCACTTCCAGCCGGCCGTTGCGCATGCGGCCGACCATGTCGGTGTTCACGGCGACGCGCACCTTGGCGAGTGGAACCGTCGGCTGCCGAACCCAATAGCGCGACCCGTTCAGATTCACTTCTTCGCCGTCCCAAAAGGCGAAGATGATCGAGCGCCGCGGCTGCCAATTGCTGCGGCTGAGCGCGTCGATGACTTCAAGCGTCGTCGAAACGCCGCTGGCATTGTCGTCGGCGCCATTGTGAATGTAACCCACCGGGCCGTTGCTGTTTTGCTGGCTGCCGTAGCCGACGTGATCGTAGTGGGCGCCGACGAGGATGTACTCGTCGCGCAGCTTCGGATCGGTTCCCGCGACCAGGCCGATCAGGTTCTGGTAGTTCGGGCTGAACGGCTGCAAGTAGCTTCCGCGGGAACCGAACGGTTGCAGCCGGGCGGCCTTGAGCTGCGTTTCCAGGTAATGAGCGGCCGCCTTGCCGCCGCGCGTGCCGGCGGCGCGGCCTTCGAGGGCATCGTCCGCCAGAAACGCGGCGTGGTTGTGAAGCTCCGTCGTGGTAATCGTAGCGGCCGCCGCTTCGAGCGCTGCAGCGTCGTAGGCCCGCGCTGAGTTCCTTTCCGAAACGAGAATACCAAGTGCAAGGAGTAGAACGCCTCGCTTCACACTGCCAAGTCGCAACAACATAAATGACGCCCCAGTAGGTCCCTTCTGCCGCAAGGGACCTCGATCTGCGTTGGCTGCCAACGTTGAAATCCCACTCGGCAGGCGAGACCCACGTGCGAGCGATTATGTCGCCTTGGCGCCCGTGGTGGCAATCACTTGCCGATGCAAAACTGGCTGAAAATGCGGTCTAGCACATCGTCGGCAGTGGTCGCGCCGACGACGTCGCCCAGGCCGGCGAGCGCGGCGCGAATCTCCGCGGCGATCAGCTCCTCGCCGGCATTTTCGGTAAGTTCAAGCGCGGCGGCGATGGCGCGGTCCGCCTCGCGAAGGCTTCCCGAGCACCGAGCGGACGTCGCTGCGGCAAAGGCTGCCGGGCCGCGATCGTTTGCAGCGATGTACTCCTGGATTCGGCCTGCCAACTCGTCCAGGCCGCCGCCGGTGACACTGCTGCAATGAACGGCCTTTCCGCTACATCCGAAGCGTTGCGCTCCGCCTCCGCCTAGATCGCACTTCGTGACAACGAGAAGCTCCTCGCTGTCGGGATCGTCATCTTCACCGTCGGGCGGCTGCGTACACTCGCGGCAGAGCAAGCGCACCTCCGCGCGACGCCGCTGTGACTCGCTCATTTGCTGGGAATCGCCGTGCAAGCGGCCGGCAGTTCGTGGATCAATCCCAGCGGTATCCACGAGCAAACACTCAACCCGATCGATGACAATTCTTTCCGACACGTAGTCGCGCGTGGCGCCGGGCTCTGGCGAAACTATTGAACCGGGACTGGCCTCACTGCCGAATCGTCGAACCAGCATGTTGAACAAGCTGCTCTTTCCCGCGTTCGGCGGTCCGACAATGACAACCCGCGGTAGTTCTTGCCGCACGTCCCGGCCAGAAATTTGTTTGAGCGTCGCGGCGACGACGCGCCGCGCCTCCAGCAGCCGTTCACGAAGGGCGTCTCGGCTGACAAATTCAATATCTTCCTCGACAAAATCCAGTCCGGCTTCCAACTCGGCCAGCACCGCGAGCAAGTCCTGCCGAATGCGATGCAGCGGGCGCGACAATCCGCCGGCCAGTTGTTCGAGGGCAGCATCGAGTTCATCTCGTTCGCGCGAGTCAATCACCCCAAGCACCGCTTCGGCCTGCGTCAAATCAATGCGGCCGGCTAGAAAGGCCCGCATCGTGAATTCGCCCGGCTCGGCGGCGCGGATGCCAACGTGCGCAAGCTCGTCGATGACCGCTGCCAGGAGGGGCGGTGAGCCGGTCGTGTGAAATTCAGCCGCCGGCTGGCGGGTGTAACTTCGGGCAGAAGGCCATAAGAGCAGGTGACCGGGCAATTCCAGGTCTCCGTCGCGGCCGTCGTCATGAAGGTGAAAAACCCCCGCAATGCGCCGCGGGGCGCCAACGGCGCTTAGCTGAAGCGACGGATCATCCGGACGAAAACATGCGGAAAGTTTCTCGAGAACATCCGACCCGCTGATCCGCACAATTCCCCGCGCGGCGCCGCCAGGGGCGCTGGCAATCGCGGCGATCGTATCGTGCAGGTCGTAGGACACGCAGCGGCGCCCTCGCTATCGGCGACGCTTCGACTTGGCCGGCGACTTGCCGCCCGAGCGGCCGTTGCGTGATGCCCGCTTGTCTGCCGCAACGCTTTCCGTTCGACCTGCCTTCGACGACGCCTCGGCGGTGGTCGCCGACGCGGGCGGAATCAACTTTCGCTCAGCAATGCCCCACAGGCTCGACGCGATGAAGTACAAGCACAGCCCGCTCGGCACTCGATAAAAGAGAAACCCGAAAAAGACCATCATGTACTTCATCATTTTCTGCTGCATCTCGGCCTGCTCGTTCGCCGGCGGCGGAGTGAACAGCGTCTGCTGCCACAGATACAGGCAAACGGTCACCATCGGCAGCACGTTCAGATACGGGCCCAAGTATCCAACGACCGGCTTCGGCATGAACGACGACCAATCGAGCAACATGTCCGGCGCCGCGAGGTTCGAGCACCAGTGGATGCTTTGGCTGAAGAGCGGCGAGCCGCGCAGCTCCACATCCACCGCCAGCCCGCGATACAGGCCCACGAACACCGGCAGCTGAATCAGCGCCGGCAGGCAGCCGCCGATCGGGTTGACATTGTGCTTGCGATACAACTGCTGCATCGCCTGAGCCTGCTTGGTCTGATCGCCCTTGTACTTTTCCTTGATCCGCTCCATCTCAGGCTTGAGCTCTTGCATCTTCGCCATGCTCTTGGCTTGCCGCCGGCTGACGGGGAACATGCAGCCGCGCACCAGCACCGTGAGCCCGATGATCGCGATGCCGTAGTTTCGCACGATGGCATGGAAGAAGTGCAGGATGCCCAGCATCAACTGCGCGATCGGGCCGAACCAACCGTAGTAGATGAAATCGTGCAGGCTATAGGCCGGATCGTCCGCAGCTTTGTAACTCGCCAGGAGTTCCGGCCGCTTGGGCCCGGCAAACACGGTGTACGCATGCGTCAGCTCGTCGCCCGGCTTGATCGTGAACGTCTTGGTGAACAGCCGGCAGCTGGTGTTAGCGTAGCGAGCTTCGGCCTTCGGGTCGTCAGGCTTCGTGCCGGCGATGATCGGCGCCGCGCGAGGAATCCATGATTCAAGCGTGTCGGTCTTCGGGATGAGGGCGACGCAAAAATATTGGGCGTCCACGCCAATGTAAGCGAGCCCTTCGCCTTCGATGTCTTCGGCAGTGCCCTTGAGGATGTACACAGGCCCGCGTTCTTGCGTGCCTTTGCCGTTGAATTCCTCTCCGACGACGTCGCGGATGCCGGTGCCCCCGCGGTTCACCTTCTGAGCGTACCACCAGCCTTCGATTGGCAGCCCGTTGGGGCCGTCGAGCCGATAGGCCACGTCATGCTGGGCCTGCCCTTCGTTGCGAACGCTGATTTCCATCGTCAGGTCATACGCCGGCATTCCGCCCTGCGCGACAGGTTGATCGCTGGCCTTCGCCAGGCGATAGCGCTTGGTGACAACCATGCCGTACTTCGGCACGCGGCGCTCAAACGTCACGGAATCCGCCGCCGGTTCGCCATTGGCATTGGGCACAACGCGCCAATTCGCCTCGTGCAAGTCCACGCCAGGAAGGGACTCCGCTTCCGCTTCGATTTTCTTCTTGTCCACTTCCTGGAAGGTGAACAGGAACGACGGCGGCGCCTTAAATCCGTCCGGGATTTTCTTCGTCCGCATTAGGACGTTTTCGGTTTCGGGCCGAATGACTTCCAGCGGCCGGCGGGCGAGCGTGGCGACCAATGTCTGTCGCGCGCGCCCGCGTTCGATGACGAGCGTCGCCTCGTCGCCAGGCTTGGTCTTGCCCAGCGCCTTGCCGAGTTCTTCCTCACTCGCGATCGCTGTCGTCGCCCCGACGCCCGCCTCCAGCAGCCGATCCCCTTTTTGCAGTCCCGCCCGCGCCGCTGGCGTACCCGCGCCGACCGCCTGCACGAGCATTCCGTTTTTCCCGTCGTCCACTAATTCCAAATGGCCGAGATAGCCGGACCGATCTTGCAAATCCAGAAATCGCGGGTTTGCCAGTTCAATTCGCCGGACCGCCGCGCCCTGGTTCGTCAGCGTGACGAGCATCCGGTAGCCACTCGCTTCGTCAATCGAGCCCAGCGTTACATATTCAGCCGGGACAGGGGCTTCGGCTTGGGGTTCGGGATTCTCCGCGGCGGCATTCTCCGCCGGCGCCTCCTGCTTGGGCGCTTTATCGCCGCTTTCGTCTTCGGCCTTGCCCTTGCTCGGCTCGCCGTCGGCCTTCTTCGCCGCGTCTTTGCCGGGCTCGGCCGCCGCCTCTTTACCGGGCTCGGCGGCGGCTTCTTGCTTGGCCGCCGGCTGCGGCGGCGGCTGATGGCTCGCCACCCAAAGCTGGTTGAGCATCAGCACCAGCGCCGACAGCGACAAAAACAATACGAAGTTCCGCCGATCCACGGTGGTCGAAGTCCTTAAAGTAAGCCGGCCGAATGACCGCCGGCGTTAAGTTTCCCTTGACGGCGTCCAATCGCCGAAATCGAAGCGAGTGAGAGCAGGCGAGCGCGGCGCGATCTAACCTTTAATAACAGGGTCAGCCCCCGCGAACCTGGGGCGAGAACGGCCACTCGCCTCCAAAGGCGTACATTCGCCCTTTATCGCCCCTCCTTGATGCGGTCGCCCAGAAAATTGTCCAAATCGGGCGTCTGGTAGATCTTCTCCGCGGTGACGTTCACGTCGTAATCGACGCGATAGAACGTGATTTTGCCGTCTTCCTGAATCACATAGCACGAACGCGGATCGCCGTCCCGCGGCTGGCCGACCGAGCCGACGTTCACCATGAACCGCTCGTTGCCCATCGCGAAGACGTTGTCCACTTGCTCCGGCGTAATGAACTCGAGGCTCTCGAGGAACACCCCCGGCACGTGCGTATGGCCTTGGAAGCAGCCGCGGCTGATCAAGCCGAACAGCTTTTCCATCTTCTTTTGGTTGTAAATGTCTTCCGGGAAGACGTATTCATTCACGGGATTCCGCGGCGAGCCATGCACGTACAGCCACGGGTCGTCCCGGTGAATGCGCGGCATGGTGCCGAGGTAGTCCCAGCGGCGATCGATCCGATCGCGGTCCCCCGTGGCATTTTCCAGTTGCTCGCGCGTCCAGAAAATCGCCCGCTCGGCGCCGCTATTGAACCCCTCGGGGTCGAACATGGCGCCCTGGTCGTGGTTTCCCAGCAGGCCGAGCTTGCAGCGCTCGATCACCAGGTCCAGGCACTCGCACGGATTGGGCCCGTAGCCCACAATGTCTCCCAGGCAGAAAATTTCATCCACGCGTTGGTCGCCGATGTGCGCCAGGACAGCCTGCAGCGCTTCGAGATTGCCGTGGATGTCGCTTATGATCGCGCGCTTCACCGAAGTATTGATCCAAAAACGCTGCTGCGAGGGAAAGTCCGCACGGCCGCGCTTTCAATCGTACCGGTGGCCGCGGAAAGGTAGAGCGGTTTTTCCTAAACCTAGCTAACCCGCCAGTTTAAGTGCGGTTGCCGGAAGGGTCAAGGACGAACACCTGGCGTGCTAACAGGCATTCAAAAGGGACAACGCGTTGAAGATTCTGGCCATTGAAACAAGCGGCACAGTGGGCTCGGTGGCGATGCTGACGGCGTCGTCGGGATCGGCTTCCACCGCCGAAACGATTGCTGAGCGTTCGACACCCGAAGGCCAGCGCACCGCCCAGTCGCTGCTGCCCACCATCCAGCAAGCGCTCGGCGAAGTCGGCTGGCGACCGGCTGATTTGGAACTGATCTGCGTGACCAGCGGGCCGGGGTCGTTCACCAGCTTGCGCATCGGCATCGTCACGGCTAAGACCTTGGCTTATGCAACGGGCGCTGCGCTCGTCGGCGTACACACGCTTGCGGCCATAGCTCATCCCATCGCCGTACCAAGCGGCAAGTTATGGACGATTCTTGACGCCCAGCGGCAAGAACTGTTCGTTGCGAAGTTTCCATCGAATGTCGAGTTCAACTCGAATCCGCAAACGAACATCGTCCCGATCAATCGCTTTATCGATGACCTCTTGCCGGGCGACTGTGTGGCGGGGCCGCCGCTGCCAAAGCTCCGAGTGCAGTTGCCGCCCGGCGTGAGCGCTGCTGACGAACGCTTATGGCGCCCAAGCGCCGCCGCAACCGGACAATTAGGCGCCCAGCTCTTCGCACTCGGCGGCGGCGTCAGCCCCTTGGAGCTCGTGCCGCACTACTTCCGCCGCAGCGCTGCCGAAGAGAAAGCCCTCCGCGAAAACGCTGGCGAAGCCACCCGCAAATGAGCTAATTCCTTTCACCCGCGAAAGTCCATCACATCCAAGAGCGTGCCATGCCCACGTCCGCGTGTGCATGAAATTGACAATAAACATGCCCACGTCGGAGGACCTCCGTGGGCATGGCACGCGTTCGACTGTTTGGACGTGAACCATCAAGAAGCCAGTCGCATTGCTTCCTCCGCCGCCGCAATCGTCGCGTCGATGTCCGCTTCAGTATGCGCGGCCGAGACGAACAGGGCCTCGAACTGACTGCACGGCATATACACGCCGCGCTCCATGAGCGCCCAGAAGTATCGTGCGAATCTCGCCGTGTCGCACTGGCTCGCTTCCCGCCAACTGTGGATCGGCCCCGGATGGAAAAACAGCGTCAGCATGCTGCCGACGCGCGCGATCGAATGCGGCGCACCGGCTTTTTCGGCCGCATGCTTCAGCCCATTCGCCAGCCGAGCGCTTAAGAACTCAAGCCAATCGTAGGGCGGCTGCTCCTTCAACACACGGAGTGTTGCGTTTCCGGCCGCGGTCGCCAGTGGATTGCCGCTCAGCGTGCCCGCTTGAAACACCTTTCCGGAGGGCAGTACCTGCTTCATGAGTTCAGCGCGGCCGCCATATGCGCCGACCGGCAGACCGCCGCCGACGATTTTGCCAAGCGTCGTCAAATCCGGCTCGAAGCCGAACACGGATTGTGCTCCCCCGAACGCCAGGCGGAAGCCGGTCATCACCTCATCGCAAATCAACAGCGCGTCGTACCGCTTCGTCAGCCGGTTGACGGCGGACACAAACTCCCGCGTCGGCGCCACGACGCCCATGTTGCCGACGACCGGTTCCAGAATGACGGCGGCGATCTTATCGCCGTGCTGTGCGAACGCCTGTTCCAAGTCCTCAGACGAGTTGTATTGGAGCACCAGGGTGTCGCGCGATGCGCCGACCGTGACGCCGGGCGAATTCGGCGCCCCCAGCGTCGCCGCCGAGCTCCCCGCCGCCACCAGCAAGCTGTCCACGTGCCCGTGGTAGTTGCCGGCGAACTTCACCAGCAAATCGCGGCCTGTGCAGCCGCGCGCCAACCGGATGGCGCTCATCGTGGCTTCGGTACCGGAGCTCACCAGGCGAACCATTTCCACCGACGGCACGGCGTCGATAATCCGCTCGGCAAGCTCGCTTTCGGCCTCGGTTGGCGCCCCGTAGCTGGTGCCATGGGCAATGGCGCGCTCCAGCGCTGCGATCACTTCAGGATGACGGTGCCCGAGGATCATCGGTCCCCACGAGCCGATGTAATCGATGTACCGATTGCCGTCGATGTCGAACAGATACGCGCCGTCCGCCCGATCGATGAACAGCGGCGTCCCGCCGACGGCGCCAAAGGCGCGAGCCGGACTGTTTACGCCCCCAGGCATAAGCCGCTGCGCCCGCTCGAAGGCGGCAATGCTGCGGGCGCGAGCCGTTGAATCCACGTTCGAAGCTGACATCCTCTGCTCCCGGCGGTCCATTACTTTTGAGCGAGCGTCTGCAGCCGCTCACGCGCTTGATCAACGACGTCGGCCGCCCACGGCTGATCGCCATACAGGTCGATTATCGCCTGATACATCTCGGCTGCCTCCGCGGGCGCCGATTGCTCGAAGCGCTGCGCCGTTGCCAGCCGCTCTTTGAGCGTCGGCAATTGGTCCGCCGCCCGCTTGTCGATCACTTGCCGCAGCTTCGTCAGTTGCCGCTCCGCCAGCGTGAGATACGACCGCTCGTCGTCGCTCAACGCCGAGCGCGCTCCGCCCGCTTTCGGGTAGAGCTTAAGCAGCGATTCCAGCATCGCCGCGGCCTGGGCCGGGTCGGTGTTTTGCAGCCGAAACGCCTGGCTGAAGACCTCCATCACCGGCGCCGAGGTCGCGCCGCCGCTCATCCGGTTGCGCAGCTTCAGCTTCCGTTCCAACTTTTGCAGCTCCAGCTCCTCGGCGTAGCCGCGCACGGAGTCGGCCCGTGCATCTTCCGGAAATCGTTTGAGAAACTCATCGATGTTGCTTGAAATTGGCGTTAGATTCGCGTCGCCCTTGTCAGCAACATATTCGTCGATCGCTTGGTAAAGCTGATCCGCCGTGGCCGGCCGCGTCAGCTTCCAGCCGAGCCAGCCGAGTCCGCCAATCGTCGTCAGCAGCAGCAGGAGCTGCACGACGACCGTCCAGCGCGCCGCCTGTTGCTGTCGAGCCAATCGCTCGGCCTCTTCCACCGTCGTGAAGCGGCTCTTCGTCGCGGGGGGCGCCGTCTTTGGCTTGAGCGTCGCCGCGCTGGATCCGCTGCCGCCCGCGACCGGACTCGGTTCGTGCAGTTGATAAGCATCGTCGTCGGCGATTGTCGGAGCGTTGTACACATCGCTGTCGGTTGTCTCCGACGGCGTCATCGACAAATCCTCCGGCGACAGCGTCGCATCCGCGTCGAACACCGCCGTGCCGTCATTGGGGCTTGGCTTGGCCGTCTTGCTCGCGGCCGCCATGTTCTCGTCCTGCTTCGCTGGCCGGGAAAGCGCCTTTTGCATCGCTTCCATGTGCCGGCTTAGCACGAGCACGTTCGGAAAGCGGTCGCCCGGCTCCTTGCTCAATAGCTGGGCGATGAGCCGATCAAGCTGCTCGGGTGTATTGGGCGCAAATCGCCGCACGGGCTCCGGCTCGGCGAACCGCTGCATCTGCAGCATCTCGGGCATCGTTTTCGCTTTGAATGGCGGCCGTCCGGCGAGCAGCGCGAACATCACGCAGCCCAGCGCGTACTGGTCGCAACGCTCCGTCACCGCCCGGCCATCGGCCTGCTCAGGCGACATGTAGTCCGCGGTGCCCAGCACGCCGCCCGCCGTCGTGAGCTGCGTGGAGCCAAACAACCGCGCGATGCCGAAGTCCGCGATCTTCACGCGTTCGTCCGGCGCCATCAGTAGATTCGCCGGCTTGATATCCCGGTGTACAATGCCATGGTCGTGCGCGTGCTTGAGCGCCCGGCAAACCTGCACCGCGATCGACAGCGTCTCGTTCCAATCGAATCGCCGACCGCCGATGATTTCTTGCTCCAAGCTCGGCCCCTCGACGAGCTCCATCGAGTAAAACAGGATGCCATCGTCTTCGCCGTAGCCCATTAGCCGCACGATTCCCTCGTGCTGCAACTTTTTGAGCGATTCGATCTCGGCCTGAAATCGCTCGCGAAAACCCTCGGCCATTGCCAACTGCGGCGTCAGGGCCTTCACCGCCACCCGCTGGCCCGTCTTGTCATCAACGGCTTCGTACACCGAGCCCATCCCGCCTTTGCCGAGCTTGCGGCCGATTCGATAGGGCCCAAGGCGTTCAATCTGCATGGCACGTGAAGGGGCGGAACGAGGGATGGCTGGACGCGAATAGCAGCAACCACTTCAATCGTAGCATTGCCCCCAAGTGCCAGCTAGCAACGCCGCGGCGGGACAGTGGCGCCATTGGTAAAGCTGCATCGATTGGTGCAGATAGCCCGGCCATCCTGGCCGGTTGTTCCTCCGGCCAGGATGGCCCGCCTATCTTGAGGCGGCGCCATCGGCCTTGAGCCGCCCCCGCCAATCTCCTATAAGCCGCCGCGATTCCGCGCCCCCCCGCGGGGCTTCTCTTCAAAGCGCGATCGACAAGGAGCTTTTCATGCGGCCCGGACAGAACTTGAAGAATCGCGGGCGCGCGGCGTGCGCGCTCGGCCTTCTCGTCGCGCTGTCATCCCTCGCGAGCGTCCACTCGGCACACGCTGCCGATGGTTTCCCGTATGTGGCCTACGTCATTGAAAACGACACTTACGTGCGCAGCGGCCCCGGAGCCCAGCACTACTCGACCGGTCAATTGCCCGCCGGCTACGCGGTGGAAGTTTACCGCCACGACGGCGAAGGCTGGTGCGCTATCCGCCCGCCGGAAGGGAGCTTCAGCCTGGCGCCGGCTCATCAATTGAAAATTCTCGACAGCCGCACGGCCGAAGTGACGGCTGCGGGCGTGGTGGCTCGCGTGGGCAGCAAGCTGGGCGACCAGCGCAATGCGGTGCAAGTGCTCTTGGAACGCGGCGAAATCGTGAAGATTGTTGAGCAGCCGACGCCCAGTCAGCCGTGGGTAAAGATTGCCCCGCCGGCAGGCGAATTTCGCTGGATCGCTTCGCGGCGATTGTCGCGCACGCCACCGGTCGAAGGCGCCCCGGTGCAGCGCGGTTCGTGGGTCGGCCGGC
>JAICUM010000615.1 GCA_025935855.1 Pirellulales bacterium
AAAAATTGCAACCCCCGCGGGGGTTGTGCCCGGGGGTGGGGTTTTTTTTGGTCGTGGGGTATTTTTTGTTGTTGTAAACACACTTGTCCAAAATCACTCCCGACCCCTTACTTTCGCCACTCCTCTCGCCGCCGCGCCCACTTATGGCGACAATAACGCCCATGCCCCCCGCCGAGATAGAACCCGACACCATTCCCTCGCTCTTCGCGGCCACCGTCCGCCGCCGCACCAATCACCCCTCCCTCGGCGTCATCAATGGCGGCAAGCTCACCTGGCGAACCTGGGCCGAGCTCGCCGAAAAAGTCGCCGCCGCCGCCGCGCAGCTGTCCGCCCGTGGCATCGCCCACGGCGACCGCGTCGCCCAACTCAGCCCCAACTGCGAAGGCTGGATCATCGCCGACCTGGCGATCCAATCCCTCGGCGCCGTCCACGTCCCGCTGCACGTCTCCCTCGGCGCCGACCAAATTGTCCAGCAGCTCACCCACAGCGGCGCGAAGCTCGCCATCATCCCGGACAATTCCGAAACCCGCGTCCCACCACAATTCCAGGTCGCCACCCACGAAGAACTAACCACCGCCCCATCCTACTCTTACTCCTGCTCCCTTTCACAAATCTCCCCCAATGATCTCGCCACGATCCTCTACACCTCCGGCACGACCGGCCCCCCGCGCGGCGTGATGCTCTCCCACCGCAACATCGCCTCCAATGCCATCGCGATGACCGACGCCCTCGCGCTCAAGGACGACGACACGCAGCTCCTTATCCTCCCGCTCTCGCACATTTACGCGCGCACCTGCGATCTGTACGTCTCGATCTACCGCGGCACGCAGCTCGCCATCGCCGAAAGCCGCGAGACGGTGCTCCGCGACCTGCAGCTCGTCAAACCCACCGGTATCAACGCCGTTCCCTACTTCTACCAAAAGGCTGCCGACTTCTTTCGTGGTCGTGCGCAGCCGTGCACCCGCCAAATCCTTCGCGACTATTTTGGCGGCAAGATCAACATGCTGTTCAGCGGAGGCGCCGCTCTGCCGCCTGACGTCGAGCAGTTTTTCCTCGACCACGGCCTGCCGATCTTCCCCGGCTACGGCCTCAGCGAAGCGTCACCCGTCATCTCCGCATCGAACGCCAAAAGCTACTCGTTCGGCTCCGTCGGCCCGCCGCTCCCCAACCTCAAGGTCCGCCTCGCCGACGATGGCGAAATCCTCGTCCGCGGCCCCAGCGTCATGCTCGGCTATTGGCAAAACCCCGCCGCCACCGCCGAGGCGATCGAAGACGGCTGGCTGCACACCGGCGACCTTGGCCAATGGGACGCACGCGGCAACCTCCGTATCGTCGGCCGCAAAAAGGAAATGCTGGTCCTCGCCACCGGCAAAAAGGTGGCTCCCACCCGCATCGAGCAACTACTCGCCGCGTCGCCGCTCATCGATCAGGCGTGCGTCCTCGGCGACGGCCAAAAATGCCTCGCCGCTCTCATCGTCCCCAGCGGCGAAGGCCTCGCCCAAAACACTTTGCGAGACGACGCGCTGCAGAACAAGTTTCGCGAAGAAATCAACCGCTGCCTCGCCGGCGCCGCCGACTTCGAACAAATCGGCCCCTTCACACTCCTCTCGCGACCCTTCACCATCGAACAAGGCGAGCTCACGCCCAAGCTGAGCCTCTGCCGCAAAACAATCGAACAACACTACGCCCAAGAAATCAAAGACATGTACCACCGCAACGCCCCAATGGCCCCTTGCACCCCATTAGCCCCGACCTAGCTAGGTCGGGGCTGCGCCAGAGCAAAACGCACTACCTTAATCCAGCGTCAACCCACTCACCTACTCACTCATCCCACATTCGTCATTCGCCATTCGTCTCCTCCCATGCCCACCGCCCTCTACACCGACTACCCCTGGGCCGACATCGACCTGGAACGCTCGATCCTCGCCCAAGTCGGTTGCGATATCGTCGCCTCGCCCGACAACAAAGAGGAAACCCTCATCCGCCTCGCCCCCGGCAAAGACACGATCCTCACCTGCTGGGCCCCGGTCACTGCCCGCGTCATCGACGCCGCCGACCGCTGCCGCCACATCGCCCGCACCGGCATCGGCCTCGACAACATCGACGTGCGCCGGGCCACCGAGCGCGGCATTCTCGTCACCAACGTTCCCGACTACTGCATCAACGAAGTCGCCGAGCACTCGCTGGCCCTCATCTTCGCGCTGGCGCGCAACATCGCCGGCTACCACCTCGCCACCAAGCAGGGCCAGTACGACCTCGTCGCCGGCCTCCCCGCCGAACGCATCAGCGGCAAAACCCTCGGTATCATCGGCGTGGGCCAGATCGGCAAAATCCTCGCCGCCCGAGCTCACGCCGTCGGCATGAACGTCGTCGGCACAAACCGCTCGCAGCAAACCCCGCCGGGCGTCCGCTGGCTGCCGCTGGACGAGCTGCTCGCCGTCAGCGACTACGTTTCCGTCCAAGCCCCGCTCACGCCGGAAACCCGCCACCTGATCAACGCCGACGCTCTCGCCCGCATGAAGCCATCGGCTTACCTCGTCAACACCTCCCGGGGCGGTCTTGTCGATCATGCGGCTCTTGCCGACGCGCTGGCCGAAGGCCGTCTCGCCGGCGCCGCCCTCGACGTCCAGCACCCCGAGCCTCCGGACCTTTCCAAACCGCCCTACAGCGACCCACGCGTTATCGTGACGCCCCATGTGGCATTTTACTCCTCCGAGGCCACCGAAGAGCTACGCACCCGCGTAGCGCGCCAGGCTGCCGCCTTCCTCCGCGGCCAGCGCCCCGAAAACATAATCAACCTCGAAGTTC
>JAICUM010000312.1 GCA_025935855.1 Pirellulales bacterium
CGCCCCAGCGGACGTTGCGCTCTTCGAGAAACGCGGCGAGCAACACGCCGAGCCGTTCGCGTCGCGGCGTGGGCGGCTGTTCGATGACGGCCGGCGCCGCCGACATCGTCACACCGGCCGTCTGTCGGTGTTCGACGTATTGCCGTACTCGTTCCTGCGGATCGAACGTTGCGGCCTCCGACGGTTCGATCGCTTCATGCGCAGCCTCAATCTCGGTTTGTGCGGGCGACTCGACCGCCGTGGCCAGAACCATCGGCGCCGCGGCCGCAGATTCTTTCGCCGTCTCGTCGCTGTCCAGCCATATCACTTCGGCTACGGGTTCCTCGACGACAGCCGCGGCGATCGTCGGTTGCTCTCTCACGAGCGGTGAACCGACGCCAAGCGTGGCCAACAGTTCTTGACGTTCCGCCTCGCTGATCAGCCCGATGCGCGCAAAGGTCATCACTTGGCGGCGCAATTGCTGCAGCACTCGTGAGAGCCCGGCTTTGACCGGCGGCTGCGGCCAATTGCAAACGCCGCACACGTTCGGCTGGCGCAAGGCGCTTTGGCATCGCGGACAGAATTTGCGGTCCGCCCACGTTGGCAACGTTCGCGTCTCGCCGCCGCCGAACAAACCGGCAGCCGCCAGCCACAGCCCGTGGCCCAGCACGGCGACCAGTGCCAGGGCGCCGACGACGACCACGACGGTGGCGATTAGTTCACACAAGGGCGTCAGTCCGGACTCGCGAAAAGATTAAGCAGCGCAGAGGCAAGCGTTGAGAAGATGTGCGAAAAGGATAGGCGTTTATCCAAAATACTCATCACGGCTGCTTGATGCGAGACGAGATCGCGTGTTCGCCCGCGCAAGCGACGAGTAATCCATGTCGCCCCTTCGGAGCTTTGCTCTCTGGTTGCGATCGTAACCGGCGGTTAACGCCCCCGGCTGCGCTGTCCCCGCGTTGCGGCTAGGCCTTGAGAAGCCCCTCGCGATGGACGAGTTAGTCGCGTAAGAAATCTCAAACGGCGGAACGCGCATTACATAGTTCAGGTCGGCTTCGGATCGACATCTCGATAGGCCTTGATGACGGCCACCTCACCGGCTTTTCCTGGCCGAGAGTTGCCATGTTCCATGCCGACGACGCCGGTGTAGCCCCGCCGCTCAATCTCCGCCAGCACGTTCGCATAGTTGATCTCGCCGGTGCCCGGCTCCTTGCGGCCCGGCGTGTCGGCCGTTTGGAAATAAGCGATCTGATCCCAGCAGCTCTTGATGTTGTTGATGAGATTGCCAGTCGCAATTTGCTGATGGTAAATATCGAACAGGATTTTGCATGACGGTCGATTCACCGCCTGGCACAACAGGTCGGCTTGCGGCGCGGTCGAGAGAAAGACGCCGGGGTGATCGCGCCACGGGTTGAGCGGCTCCAGCACCATGACCAGCCCGTGCGGCTCGACAATGTCGCAGCATCGCTTGAGCAGATCAATGCAGCTGGCAGTTTGGAATTCGCGCGGCTGCTGCTTGTTCGCCATCCCGGGAACGACGGTGAGCCACTTGGCATGAACCCGCTTGGCTGCGGGAACAGTTTCTTCCACCGCCTTCAGAACTTCCTTCCGGCTCGCCTCATCGCCCGCCGCGAAATTTACTTTGCTCCACACGCCGCGGAGCGCCGAAATGACGCCCATCTCCATCCCCAGCCGCTGCATGGCGGCGGCGATTCGCTCCTGCTCGCGCACAGGTCGACTTTTCATCTCGTTGTCTTCCCAGGCGCGAAAGCCCTGGTCGAACGCGAACGACAGTTGATCCACCAGATCCTTCCCGGCACTGTGCTGAAACATGCCGAAGTGGGGCGCGTACTTCAGCGTGAAGGGCTGCTGCTTCACGGCGATCGGCTTGGCTTTATCTTCCGCGGCAAGTGCGGTCAGTGCGGTGCTCGCAATGCCGCCGGCCGTTATTGCCGCAAATTCACGACGATCGAAGGCGTGGCCTTTCATCAAAGTAGCTTTCCTTTAGCGGACAAATCTCAATGAAGAGTGAAACGTCTAAGCCAGAATATCCCAAATCACTACACCGTGAACGTCGGTCAGCCGGCGATCGATGCCGTTGTGACGGTACGTGAGCCGTTTGTGGTCGATGCCCAACAGGTGCAGCACCGTGGCATGGACGTCGTAGCAGTACGTAGGCTTGTCGCGGTCCAGCGGCTTGTAGGACCACTGGTCGCTTTCGCCATAGGTGACCCCGCCGGCAATGCCGCCGCCCGCCAGCCAGTTGGTAAAAACGAATGGGTTGTGGTCGCGACCGCGCGAGCCTTGGTTACAGGGCATGCGGCCGAACTCGGTGGTCCACAGAACAATCGTGTCATCCAGCATGCCGCGCTGCTTGAGGTCCTGGATGAGGGCCGAGCAGCCGATGCTCATGCCAAGGGCCAGCGGCCCGTGGTCGCGCTCGACGTCTTCGTGCGAATCCCAATTGCGGCGGGGAAAGCCATTGTCGGCGCCACTCCAGACTTGCACGAAGCGCACCCCGCGCTCCAACAGCCGCCGGGCAACGAGGCAGTTGCGGCCGAAGTATTCGACTTCCTGCCGCGGGTCGATGGTCGCCTTCGCCGGCGTGATCGTGTTCTCGCGATCCAGCCCATACATGCGAAGGATGTGCTCCGGCTCGCTCTTGAGGTTGAGCGCTTCCGGCGCGGTGAGCTGCATGCGGGCGGCGAGCTCATAGGCGCGAATGCGTGCGTCCAAGCGGCTGTCGCCGGGCCGGGCGTGCTCGTGCTTCCGATTGAGCTCGGTGAGAACCGCTAAACCGCGAGCGTCGTTTTCGCTTGTAACGTATGTTCCTTCCGGCGGAAAAAGATCGGCGATCGGCTTTTGCGCGCTCGGCTGCACGAGCGTCGCCTGATGCTCTGCCGGCAGAAAGCCCGAGGACCAATTCTTGGGACCGTTGGGAGCATAGCCGCGCGGATCGGGCAGGACGACGAACGTCGGCAGATCATCGCGGATGCTGCCCAGACCATAGCTAATCCATGAACCCATGCTAGGAAAGCCCGGTTGCACGAACCCGGTGGCCTGCATGAAGGTCGCCGGGCCGTGGACATTCGATTTCGAGACCATCGAGTGGATGAACGCGATGTCGTCCACGCAGTCGCCGAGCGCCGCGGCCGGATCGCTCAGCCATTTGCCCGAGCGGCCGTACCGCTTCCAACCGAACGGCGACTGCATGACTTTGTCGGGCGCTGATTGGAACAGCTCGACGGCTTCCCCGGGGTCGAACTTTTCGCCGTGGTGTTTGGCAAGCGCCGGCTTGTATTCGAACAGGTCGCACTGGCTGGCCGCGCCAGACATGTAGAGCTGAATCACGCGGCGCGCTTTGGCCGGGTGGTGGAGGACGTGCGTTTGCGGTGCGCGTGAAGAGGGCGCTGCGTCGTTCGCCAACAGGCCTTCCTGACCGAGCAGCGCCGCCAGTGCGATCCCGCCAAGGCCGCCGCCAGAGTGCCAGAGAAAATCGCGACGAGTTTGTGGGTAAATGTGCATGGCGGTAATCGGGAGGGCGAAGCCCTGCGGAGCAAGTGTAGGCCTCTCGCTCCGCGAGAGGCAATCATCTCGCGGAGCGAGATCACGACACTTAGTCGATAAACACAAACTCATTCATGTTAAAGATCACACGACAGGCGGCCGGCAGGCCATATTGATCGGCAAAGGCAGTCAGCGCGTCTAATTCTTCTTGATCGGGTTCGCGGGCGAGCGCTAAGCCGCAAGCGGCCGCGATGCGTTCAGGCGTGTTGCGGCCGATTTTCGAGACGCGCTCGGCAAAATGCTCGGCCATGCAAACCATGAATTTATTGTTGAGCATCGCCAGCGACTGCAGCGGCGTGAGCGTCTCGTTCCGCTTCGCGACGACCGCCGAGGCATCCGCACAATCGAGCGTCGTCATCCACGGATCGGGAACGCTGCGCACAATTACGCGATAAACGCTGCGGCGGTGCGATGCCGGCTCATCCGGATCGTACTTATCATAGTCGTAGTGGGGCGATTCATCGTCCTTAAACCCGAAGTCGCGAAATCCAGGGCCGCCCGCGGTCGGATCGAGTTGTCCCGCGACGCTGAGCACCGAATCGCGCACCGCCTCCGCTTCCAGCTTGCGGCGATTCATCCGCCATAAGTACTGGTTGCCGCCGTCCAGTTTTTCGAACTCCACATTGCCGGCCGAGGATTGGCGATACACCGCGCTGGTGCAGATGAGGCGGTGCAGCGATTTAATCGACTGCGGCCCATCGCGGAACTCCGCCGCGAGCCAGTCGAGCAGCTCCGGATGTGACGGCAACGCGCCCATGCGGCCGAAGTCGTTCGGCGAATCGACGATCCCGCGGCCAAAGTGGTACTGCCAAACCCGGTTGACGATCGAGCGCCAGGTGAGCGGGTTGCGCTTATCGGTGAGCCACCGGGCGAGCGCCGCACGACGGCCGCCTTCCCCGGCCTCGGCAGGAATTTTGAAACGGGAACCAAGCTCCGGAAGGTAGCCGCAGGCGCCCGGGCCGACTTCGGCGCTGGGGTCCCTTTCGTTGCCGCGCTTCAGCACATGAATCGGCCGTGGCTTGCCCTTGGTCGGCGCGAATTGGTTCTTCGTGGGAAAATCGGTCGCCGCGGCGAAGACGACGCCGGTCTGCTCCTTTCCGTCCACGATGCGCTTAAAGGGACGGTCGGCGCGATCGACGCCCGCGAACACGGCTTGCAGGCTGTAATAATCTTCCTGCGAAATCGGGTCGAACTTGTGGTTGTGGCAGCGAGCGCATTGGGCCGTCATGCTGTTGAACGCGCCGATTGTGTTGGCCACCATGTCGTCGCGGTCGAGATTGCGCGTGACAGTTTTGGCGAGCGTCCCCTCGGCGACTTCGATCTGGCCGACGTAGTCGAACGGCCCCGCGGCAATGAAGCCGGTGGCGGTCACGCCGTCGGCCGATTCTGGATACAGCACGTCGCCGGCGAGTTGCTCTTCGACGAACCGTGCGTACGGCTTATCTTCGTTGAACGCGCGGATGACGTAGTCGCGATACGGCCAGGCGTTCTCCCGAAGCTTGTCTTTGTCGTAGCCGTGCGTATCACCGTAGTGGGCGACGTCCAGCCAGTGCCGGCCCCAGCGTTCGCCGTACTGCGGCGAGGCGAGCAGGCGATCGACGCGCTTTTCGTACGCGTGCGGATCGGCGTCGGCGACGAACGCTTTCACTTCGTCCGGCGAGGGCGGCAGGCCAATTAAATCGAAGTACAGCCGCCGGATCAGCGTGCGCCGGTCAGCTTCCGGCGAGGGCGTAAGTTTTTGCTCCTGCAACTTCGCGAGGATAAAGGCGTCGATCGGCGTGCGGATCCAATCGGACTTCACAGCTGGCGGCGCTGGCTTGCTGAGCGGCCGAAGCGACCACCAATTCAAGTCGTAGGCCTTTTTGTCAATGAGCGCGACGCCCTCCGGCCAAGTCGCGCCAGCCGCAATCCACTCGCGAACGGCAGCGACCTGTTCGGCTGATAGTGGTTTGGCGTCCTTGGGCATCTCAGGCTTATCGCCGGAGATGTAGTCGAGCAGCAGGCTCTTGTCCGGCTGACCCGGTTCAACGGTCGGACCGCTGTCGCCGCCAGCGATGAGTTGTTTGGCCGTTTCAAGCGACAGGCCGCCCTTTGGCTTGGCGCCGCTGTGGCAGGAGAGACAGTGCTGCTCGAAGATCGGGGCGATGCGTGCTTGAAAGCGGAGGTCCTCGCCCTGCGCCGAATTAACGCAGAAGCCAAGCGCAAGCACTCCCATCGCCCGCACAAAATTTAGGCCAAGCCGACGCATCGCGTGATTATAAACCAGACCCGCAACGCGTGCGGCTGGGGGCTCGACGCACACCGCATCGGCGGCGCTGCGCCAGCCTCCTCCCACATCGCAGACCGGCTGGAAAAG